>JANLUE010000854.1:0-5110 GCA_031363325.1 Gemmataceae bacterium | reverse complement strand
CCGGCGCGATCATCGGCCTCGGGGCGTTCACGCCTTGAGCCGGGGAAGCTCGACCATGCTCATCGGCTATGTGAGCGACGAACGGTACGTGGCCCTCGCGGACGTGCTCCTCGAGTTCCTCGCAGCCGACGGCCGATCGGTCGAGGCTCGGTCGCGGGCCAGTGGGGCTGTCCATGCCGAGCTTGCGCCAGACACCTATCGGGTCGTTTTGCAAAAGGCCGGCTTCGGCTCGAAGATTTCGCACGTGACGATTCCGAGCACAGGGCCACATCAGTTCCGGTTGTTGGCCGATGGCTTGTCCGGGTACGCCTGGCCGAAGTGGGTTCGAGCGGGCGCGGAGTCGGAGTTTCGCGTTCACGCCGTTGAGCCATACAAGCTGGAACTTTGGCGCTACGGCTGGGAGCCCGAATTCGTTCGCGGCCTGGGCTGGCACGACGAGCACGGCCCTCGCGCTACGATGCAAATCACATCGGACGGCGACTACACGCGGACCGGCGTCGCGTGGAATCGCATCGGCTACGTCAGCCCGACGCATCGACAATTCGCGGTAGCGCCCGATCGGAGCGGCCTCTACTATTTTCGCGCCAGCACCAATTCCGGCCGACGTTTCGCGTTCCCGTGGATCGTCGCGCCGCGTCGGCCAAGTACTCCGCTCGCGGTCCTCGCCTCGAACATCACCTGGAACGCCTACAACCCGTTCGGCGGGCGAAGCAACTACATTCACGCCGATCAACTGCCGCCCACGCCGACCGTCAACTCGCGCCAGGAACTGAGCCGCTACACCGATGCCGAACACGGTACTTGGGGCTTCACAAATTACGCCCCCCTGTCGTTCGATCGACCCGAGCAGTTCAACGACATCGCCTTCGAAGAACGAATCACGGACCCAATTGAGGGTCGGCAAGCGTGTCATCTCGCGCCGGCCGAATGGCGCTTCGTCGGCTGGCTCGAACGCAACAACATCGCATTCGATTATTACGCGGAGACGCAACTCGACGACGGCACGCTCGACCTATCGCAGTACAAGGCCCTCGCGATTTGCGTTCACCCCGAATACTGGACTCGGCGGATGTACGAACGCGTCAAGCGCTGGGTCTTCGAGGAGGGTGGACGACTCGTCTATCTCGGCGGCAACGGCCTGAACTGCGAAGTCGAACTGCACGCGAACGGTTCGATGACGTGCCACAACGGCAGCCTGTCGAGCCTGTGGCCGGCGGGGATGGGCGGCAAGGACAGTCGCTACGCGATGCGGCACGAGTCCGAGGCGAACTTGCTCGGCGTCGTGTTCACACCGGCCGGCGTGATGACCGGTGCCCCGTACCGGGTCGTCGATCCAACGCACTGGGCGTTTGAAGGGACCGGGCTGAAAGCGGGCGACCTGTTCGGCGAAGCGTGCTTGCACCGCCGTTGCCCCGGCGGAGCGAGCGGCCACGAGACGGACAAGCGCTCCGCCAGCTCGCCGACCAACACGCGGCTACTCGCGAAAGGCTTGAACCCCGACGAGGGCGGGGCCGAGATCGTAACCTTCGACACGCCGGGCGGCGGCTCGGTCTTCTCGGTCGGCTCGATCAACTATGTGGCGTCGCTGCCGGTGGATGAAACCATCACGCGGATCACGGCCAACGTGCTCGGGCGGTTCGTTCGCTGAATGTCGGACCATCACGCGGGCTCCGCCCGCACCTGATGGTCGGTCGGGCGTGCCCGCTCGCCTTTCGTCTTGACGGTGCCCGCCCGCCGACGTAAATCTGTGGGTAGTGGGGCGTTTAGCTCAGCTGGCTAGAGTACTAGCATGACACGCTAGGGGTCACAGGTTCAAGTCCTGTAACGCCCACTCCGCTCAAATGTCGGTAGCCGAAGCATTTACGCTTACCTTCGGACGGTCCGGAGTGCGGCTTTGAACCCTGAGTTTCCGGGAACTTTCCCGAAAACCCCCGGTTAAGCCATGCCTCGACCCCGCAGTTCCGTACCCAAACTCCGACCCCATTCCTCCGGGCAAGCCCGCGTCACGATCGACGGGAAGGATTATCTTCTCGGCCCGTGGGGCACTCCCGAGGCCGACGAAGCGTACCGTCGGCTTCTGGCCCAATGGCTCGCCAAGGAAGGGCCGTTCACCCCTGTCAATGACGAGCCCGTCACCATGGCGGAAGTCCTCGCCGGCTACTGGCTGTTCGCCGAGAAGTACTACGGCTACGATCGCGAGCCGAAACGCGGCGACTGCTGCAACCTCAAATCGACGCTCGGCATCGTTCGGGCGCTCTACGCGTCGACGAACGCCAAGGCGTTTGGGCCCCTCGACCTTCGGGCCGTCCAGGGCGAGATGATTCGCCGCGGCTGGTGTCGGAACCTCATCAATCAACAGACCGGCCGCGTCAAGCAACTGTTCCGTTGGGCCGCGTCAGAAGAACTCATCCCGCCGACCATCTGGCACGGCCTGTTGACGTGCCCTGGCCTTCGACGTGGCAAGTCCGAGGCGAAGGAAACGGAACCGATCGGGCCGGTCCCTCTCGCCGACGTGGAGGCCGCCAAGAAGCACTTGCGGCCCGCCGTCGTGGCGATGATCGACTTCATTCTCCTGGCCGGTTGCCGGCCGAATGAAGTTTGCCAACTCCGGCCGACCGACCTCGATCGGACGAACCCGGCCTGTTGGATCTTCCGGCCCAGGACTCACAAGACCGCGCACCATGGCCGCAAGCGTCTCGTCTTGATCGGCCCGCGTGCCCAAGCCGTGCTCGCCCCGTTCCTGGCCGACTGCCCGCCGACCGACTGGGTATTCAGCCCCAAGCGCGAAGAGGAACGTCGGAACGCCGCGCGAAGAGCCGGCCGCAAGACGCCATCGAGCGCGAACCGCCCGGCCGGCAAGCGAACGCGGCCGCCCAGGGACCGCTACACGACCTCGAGCCTTCGCCGGGCGATCGACCGGGCTTGCCGATCGGCAGGCGTTCCCGTGTTCGGCCCGAACCGATTGAGGCACACCCGCGCGACCGAGCTCCGGCCGCACGGACTCGACCACGTCGCGACGATCCTCGGCCATTCGAAGTTAGAGACGACGCAGATCTACAGCGAGAAGAACCTGGCGGCCGCCATGGCGATCGTGGCGAGGGAGGGTTGAGCATGAAGGCAAAGGAATTGACGGCAGAAATGCTGTTTGAAATGTTCCGGGACTTTGACGCCAGCAGCAACAACCCGGGCACACAAATCTTAACAGTGACGTGGCCATCTGGCAGACAGTACTGCGTCGTCGAGTTGAAGGCGCTTCGGCGTGTTGGCGAGCGAGCCAAACTACGTCGCCAGCGAGCACCAGCAGCCAAAACGGAACGACTGATTCTCGCGATCCACGCCGCAATAGAAGCCCGGAAACTATCCCTTGACAAAGCGATCGCCGATGTGAGGAGGCAGTATCCAGAGTTCGCCCACAACGAACCGACGACATGCCGAACCCTCTGGCGCCGGCACAAGGCAAAGATTCCAGATATCCTTCTTCGGCTCCGGAACGGCCCGACCGGGTAGCCAACGTGGTACGTTAAGCTAACGTGCGCTGCCGGATTGAAAACATTTCAGAACTATATCCCCGTTCAATCCTTGATCCTGAACGGGGACACATCGTGAGCGCAGACACTGAACTTGTTTCTCTCGCTGCCTTGGCCAATTTGATTGTCAAATCCGGACAGGCCCCGACGTGCGCGCCGTGCACCGTCTTTCGATGGTCGCGTTACGGAGTGCGCGGCCATCGCTTGGCCGTCCGGCTCGTCGGCGGGCGGATCTTCACGACCTGGGCGGACTACCTCGATTTCGCGGAGCGGTTGAAGTCCGGCCGATCGCCCGCGACCGACGCGACCCAGACCCACACGTCGACTCGAA
The DNA here is from genome assembly GCA_031363325.1 of Gemmataceae bacterium. GTDB lineage: Bacteria > Planctomycetota > Planctomycetia > Gemmatales > Gemmataceae > SIAJ01. The sequence continues at coordinate 1,252 of JANLUE010000854.1, read as the reverse complement.
CGGCGCGTCGCATCCACAACGCAGAGAAGGTTCTCGAAGCGGCCGGCATCTGATCCGCACGTCAAAACCGTCGAAAAACCTCGAAGAAACCCGGCGACAAAAAACTTTCCGAAATCTTTGGAAAGCGCCAAATGGGCGATTTGTAGGCGAGACAATCGAACTCGCCCGACGACCCACGCGAGACACTGGCGATGGAACCGGCACTGATGGACGAGCCCCGGGTACTGCTCTCCGACCTGGCCAAGTCGATTCCGAGCAACCGATCGGCGACGCACGTCACGACTCAGGCGTTGTGGCGCTGGTCGCAGAAGGGAGTGAAGACGAAGGATGGCCGCGTCGTGAAGCTCGAGGTGTTGCGAATCGGAAATCGATACTACTCGTCGCGCGAAGCGCTCAATCGTTTCATCGCCAATCAGCAGTCTCACGCGTCCGAACTGGTCGGCGCGTGACCCAAAAAAAACGGCCGGCAGGGCGTCGCGAGCCCGGCCGACCGCGTGAACCAACAGGAGCATTCACGGTGCCCCGTAATGATCATATCAAGCTACTTCCGAATCAAAAAGGCGTCCGCGACTTTCCGGTCAGGCCGACCGTCGCGGAACTGGAAGCCCTGGCCGAAACAGCAAAGGCCGATGCCAGCGCGGCCGCCCAGGTCGAAGACGACGCGATCGACAACGCCGTAAGCGTCTCCTCGGACGAAATGTGCGAAGTCGCCAACGCGGCGATCGCCAAGGCTACTCAGGCCCGGATCGAAGCGGATCGCAAGGCTACCAACGCGATTCGTGCACTCCGACAAGCCAAGGCGGCCGCCGCCTACCGGGAAAAGTTTAGCCTCGGTGGCGGCTGCCAAGTGGCAATTGTCGAAGGGTTCCTGAATCAGCGGCAACCCTCCGGCCTGCTTGGCCCGGAGAAGGGCGGGAAGACCCTTCTTGCGGCCGACCTGTGTGCAGCCTTGTTGACCGCGACGCCGTATCTCGGCCTCGAGGTACCCGAGCCGGTCAACGTCGCCGTGCTGACCTACGAGACGCTTCCGAATGTGTTTCGTGAGTGGGTCGAACAAAGTCTTGTCACTCGAGGGATGGACGAAGACCGAACATATGACTTTGTCCCTGACGAAGTCCTCATCAGCTCGGATCGCGGATCGCTCCTCAAGCGTGATGGGCGAGCAAAGTTCACGAAGTACCTCTGCGACGCCGACATCTCGGTCGTGATCGTCGATTGCCTTTACTCGGTCCTGCCGACCAGGGCCACGTCG
>JANLUE010000850.1:0-5124 GCA_031363325.1 Gemmataceae bacterium | reverse complement strand
GATCGCCGAGTTGTCGGCCGAGTTCGCGGGCCAATCGAACGCGGCCGATCGAGCGCTCGCGGCTTACTGTCACGCTCTCGTGAACTCGGCGGCGTTTCTTTACGTGGACTAAGCCGTGTTGCCCGTCCAAGCGCCCGGAATCCAAGCCTGAGGCCGTGCGAATTCGGTACCGAAGAATAATTGGAGAAGTTACCCGTTGATTTTGGCAAGCGACGTTCCGAGACCGAAAGGCGGCAACTCAACGATTTGTCGGGCACTCGGTATCGGTCCGCGGGCCCGTCGATTCTGTCAACGAAGGAATTTCAACGCCGTATGGCGGTCAAACCGTGATCCTCGGTTTCGAACGGGTGGGTGTTCTCTGCAACTTCAGGCCAGGTGAGGCGAATCAAGCGAACCGATTGTTTGTTGGCCAGGAAGTTGTGATCCGCGGAACCTGCACCGATGAGTTCTTCAGGTTCCCGATCCTGGACGACTGCGTGGTTGAAAAGGCGCGCGATTGGCCAAAGAGCGTTTGCAGACTTTTGAGCAATTGAAACGAATCCCATTCAGTTGACCGCCGAGTTCGACCAGGAACTGGGTCGCGGCCCGGTCCGCGAGTTGATTGTCAAGGTGTTCGAGATCGTCGGCGTCCGCAGCGACCTGGCCGACGAATACCGCAAGAAATTGACGAGGCTGCTGTACGGAATCGACTCCGGGGAAGCGCCGTGTCCTCGTCCGATCACGGCTTCAAGATCAACTCTCGGCCGATGCGACACGGCCCGCCTTGTTCACACAAATTGCGTGGCTCACTGGCGGGATGCTGGGCTTGCTGTGCGGACCACGATTTGCGAATTGTCTTCGAATACTCGCAGCACGACCGTGTCGAGGCGTTTCTGTTACTGGCCTTGGGCACACACGATGAAATTGACTGACGTTGAGCCGATTCAAGGAACACAACGATTCGTAGTCACCCAATCAGAACCACCCGGACGTCCATCACATTCGTGTGAGTCAGTCCCGTGCGGATCAAGCCATCGATCGCGTCGAACAACGGATACGCGTCGTGTCGATTGAGGTGTCGCGTCGGGTCGAGGCGATGTTGGTGAAGTGCCGGCCACGTCGATTGGTCGGCGAGCGCGCCGGCCGCGTCCGTGGGGCCGTCTTCGCCGTCCGTGCCGCCGCTCAGGGCGACCACATTCTCCATTTCAATTGGGCCGAGTTCGTTGAGCAGTGCCAGGACGAATTCCTGGTTTCGGCCGCCTTTTCCCGAATCGGCGGTGAGGCGAACCGTCGTTTCGCCACCGATGAGCAGGCACGCGGGCGGGCGCATCGGGCCTTCGTTGGCTCGGATCGAGCGAACGATTCCGGCGAACGTCTTCGCCACGAGCCGGGTTTCGCCTTCGATGAAGGAGCCGAAATTCAGTATGTGGTACCGAAGCGATTCGGCTCGAGCCGTTGCGGCCAAAAGGGCAATCGCGTTGTTGCCGACGATTCGGTTGTGAACTTTCGCCGACAAGACCTTGAGCGTCTCGGGTACATCGCCCGCAACGCCCCGTTCGAGATGGGCGATCGCGCTGGGTGGAGCCGACGCACGCAAGTCGTATCGATCGAGCACCGCCAACGCATCGGCAAACGTGGATGGGTCGGCGGCCGTCGGGCCGGACGCGATCACGTCGAGCGGGTCGCCGACGACATCGGAAATGATCAGGCTGAACAGTTCGCGGCCAGTGAATGCCTGGGCGAGTCGGCCGCCCTTGATTCGCGACAGGTGCTTGCGAACGGCGTTCATCTCGTGAATCGTCGCCCCGCACGCGTGGAGTTGCTTCGTGACCGCCTGTTTGTCGACGAGCGTGATGCCAGCGGGGGCGGGCAACAACGCCGAGCCGCCGCCCGACAGCAAACAGACCCCCACGTCGTTCGGCCCGGCCGTGCGAAAGAGTTCGAGCATTTCTTCGGACCCGACCATCCCGGCAGCCGTCGGGTGATTGCTACCCATCGACCGGGCCGCGTGCAGTTGAATTCGCTTGAGCGGCCGAACCGCCTCGGCCGGCACGTTGACGAATCCCGTGACTTTGTCGAGCAGATTGCCGAGCGAATTCTCGAACGCCTCGGCCATTGCGGCCCCGGCCTTGCCCGCGCCAACAACGAGGATGCGATGGGCGGATTCAAGTGCCGCGATCAAGTCGGCCGATGGCTCGCCCATCAGTCGTGCGGGCCGGACCGCTTCGACGGCCGCGTGCCAGATGGCGAGAGCGTCGGCACGGAGGGAGGGGGTTGGCATCGGGAGAACTTGGTTCAGGCCGCTTCGAGGATCTCACGCCAGTAATCTGGCGTCCCACTGAATGCGAACTGATAGGCCGACTCGAGAGGCACGTTCACGTAGCGATCCGACTCGAAAAAGAGCGGCTGATCCGGGATCGTCTCGCCGACTTTGGCATGGTGCAAATAGACTTCGATCCGTGGTCCGGCCGCATAGCTCACGATCGTCAGTGGTCGATCGGTCGGCACCGCGCTCGGCTCAGCGAAGTCTTCGAGTTGTTCGTGGATCGCCCCATGAATTCCCTTGGGGTCGTGTCGACCCGGCGGAAAAAGATCGATCACGAGCACGTGTACGCCGGCATTCAGCGCCTCGACCACTTTGTTGACGAAGGCGGCGACGTGCGTCGCACGGTCTTTGTTGGCGGGCGAGATAATCTCAATGAGTGCGATGAGCCGATGGCCGCTGACGTGACGTAGCGCGATCGATCGTCGACGCGACACGAGTGAACCATCGATGGTTTGCCGACGTTGAACTCGAGGCGGGGCGTCCGCAACGAGCAGACCTCCGGAGCTTGGAGGTATCGGACTCTGAGGAGTCGGGGGACCCCCGGTGCAAAGCGCGAGGAGGTCGGAAATGTTCTTCCCGGCGTGTTGTTCGGTGAGGGCGTAATACCCTTTCGGCAACAGTCCGCCGTTGAGCGCGATCAAGATCGGAGTTTGCCACGTATTGTGGAACGAATGAAAGATCCCGGGATCAACTCGCGTCCAGTCGTGGATCGGCATGTTCAATTTCTCGGTCGCCAGCCGATATCGTACCCGGAGTCGAGCGTTCGTGCCACTTCCGGAGATTCCCCGTGATCATTGCCCTCGCCTCGCCGCGTTTCGCGACCTGCCTTGACGAAGCCCTTGACACGGTCGAGCGACTCGTCGCCGAGGCCGCGAGTCAACGCGCGGAGATCGTTTGCTTTCCGGAAGCGTACCTGCCCGGCCTACGGGGATTAGGATTTGACGTGCTGCCCTTCGACGTGGCCGATCAAGGGCGCGTCCTCGCGACGGTTGCACGAATTGCGAAGAAACACCGCGTCGCCACGATCCTAGGGATGGAACGCTTGACGGGCGCTGGTCGCGAAAACGTGGCGGCCGTCCTCGACGCGAACGGTGAATTGCTCGGGTTCCAGGCGAAGAATCAACTGGCGCCGAGCGAAGACCCTTTCTACGTGCCCGGCACCGGCCGCCAAATCTTCGAAGTCAACGGCGTGAAGTTCGGCATCGCGATCTGCCACGAAGGTTGGCGTTACCCGGAGACCGTGCGCTGGGCGGCCGTCCGGGGCGCGAAGATCGTCTTTCACCCGCAACATACCGGCAGCGACCAGACCGGCACCTGCCCGACCCAGTGGGGCGCGATCGATGGGCCCTACTACGAGAAGGCGATGATGTGCCGCGGCCTGGAAAACACGATCTGGTTCGCGAGCGTCAACTATGCCCTGACGTTCCCGGAGTCGGCCACGAGCATCATTGATCCGCAAGGCCAATGTCGAACGTATTTGCCCTACGGTCGGGAAGGCGTATTGGTCCGCGAGATTGATATCGACGAAGCGACCGGGCTGTTGGCGGGGAGATTCGCACCGGCGCGGTATGTGGAATCATGAGGACACTGCGCCCGCCAAATCTCCACGAATCGCTCGTGGTCCGCCGGCGTGGTGCCGACGCGAATGTCCAGCCGTGTCGCTGCGCCCGGAGTTGTTCGAGCTTCTCCAATTGTTCGAGCGGGTGCGGCGGCAGGCGAAGCGGTGAACGCGGCTACGCTCGTCACGATGTGTGGGCGACATCATTGATGTGGCAGTCCTTCGTTCAATTGGCTCGGAACAGGCCGCTACGCCAGATTCGCAGCCGATTCAGCCAGAAGCGGAACATCGTACTCACGGTCCGGATGCCGTAGATCGTGCTGCGCTTGAAGTTGATACTGCTCGCTTCGGAGAAGTAGCGGACGGGGACCGGGATGTCTCCCAGGCGAAAGCCGAAGTGGACGGCCTGGGCCAGGAACTGCGTGTCGAACACGAAGTCGTCCGAATTGCGGTCGAACGGGATCGTCTCGAGAACGTTGCGGCGATAGACGCGGAAGCCGCTGTGGAAGTCGCCGAGGTTCTGGCCGAGCGCCATGTTCTCGAACATAGTCAGGGCGCGATTGCTGACGTACTTCCACCAGGGCATACCGCACTTCAAGGCTTCACGCCGCGAACGCACCCGGCTACCGAGGACCACGTCGCAGATGCCAAGCTCGATCAGGCCGACCGCGTGCGGGATGATTCGGGCGTCGTATTGGTAGTCCGGGTGGATCATCACCACGATGTCCGCCCCGTTTTCAAGTGCGTACCGGTAACACGTTTTCTGATTGCCGCCGTAGCCGCGGTTCTTCGGATGAGCGATGACGGTCAGGCCCATTTCCCGAGCGACGGCGACCGTATTGTCTTTGCTGCCATCGTCGACCAGGAGGATTTCGTCGACGCAGCCGGTCGGGAAGTCGGCGAGGGTCGCGGCGAGCGTGCGCTCGGCGTTGTAGGCCGGCAAAACGGCGATCACGCGATGTTCGCGCTTGGGCGGGGCATCGTCCGGGTCGAGGATGCGCTCGACGCGGAAAACTTCGTGGGAGGGACGTAGCGGCGGCTCGGCCAGGAGGGTCGGCATCTAGAAATGATACCGTCGAAGCGGTTCTATTCCAGACGAATGTCCCGATAGGCGGAATGACATTGACTTAAACCCGAATCACGCCGAGAGCCGGAGTTCCATACGGTACGCGAACGCGTTGCGGATTCGTCGCCGCCCTTCAGGCTGCGGGAATGGGTGCGGCCCCAAACCCAGGGCGGCGATGGCTGCGCCCTCTTGCCC
>JANLUE010000842.1:0-3656 GCA_031363325.1 Gemmataceae bacterium | reverse complement strand
AGTACTGCAGGAACATGAAGATCGAGAGGTTGATGCGAAGGCTCTGTTGCATGAATGGGGCCGCGGGTGAAGTGGGCGGCCCATTCTGACCAATCGTGACACCGGATGCAAGTGAACAATCAAAAGTTCGTCGCGAGTCGTCGCGGTGGCGACAGAGCCCTCAAGCACGCGACATTTTCATCAGCGAATCGAGTCCGTTCGACTAATCATTCGCCAAAACCTTCCGTTCCAACTCCAGCAGAAACTTCTTCCGCCACAGCCCGCCGCCGTATCCGCCCAGCGATCCATCTTTGTTCACGACCCGGTGGCACGGGATCAGGATGACGATGCGATTTCGGCCGTTCGCCTGACCGACCGCCCGGCAGGCGCTCGGAAGTTGTCGAGCGGCTTGTGCGAGTTCCTGATAAGACCGCGTCTCGCCGTACGGGATGTTGCCGAGTTGCTTCCAGACGCTTTGCTGGAACGGCGTCCCCTGCGGAGCGAGCGGGACGGTGAAGTCGCGGCGCTGGCCGGCGAAGTATTCGTTCAACTCGCTCGTCGCCCGGTCGATATGGGGATTCGTTCCCGGCAGGAACGGCCGGCCAATGGTCTTCGACAAGGCGTCGATCTGGCCTTCCAGGTCCGTGCGATCGGTGAACTCGAGGGCGCACAGGCCGGCGTCCGTCGCCGCGATCAACAAGGGGCTCACGGGGCTTTCGACCCACGTCACGCGGACGACGTCGTCGGCTGCCTTGCGCGGCGGCTGGCCGATCGCCTTCGTGAAGGCGTCGCGGAAGCCGCTCAACGATTCGTAACCATGATCCAGTGCGACGGTGTCCAAGTTCGCTCCTCGTTTGATGTGTCGCAACGCCTCGCCCATGCGCCGACCGCGACAGTACGCTTGAAACGTCATGCCATACTGCTTGAGAAAGAAGCGCCGGGCCGTGACCGGGTCGACGCCGAGTGCCCGCAGTTCCTTGTCCGCCAGCCTCCGTGCCGGGTCGGCCTCGACCTGCTTCAACAGCCCGGCCACCCATGTGGGCACACCCCCGCCGACGAGCAGTGGATGACAGCGCTTGCACGGCCGATAGCCCGCCTTCAGGCAGTCGGCGGCTGTCGCGTAAAACTCGCGATTCTTCGGCAATGGCCGGGCGGGGCACGACGGTCGACAGAATATCCCCGTGGTCCGGACGGCCACGAAGAACACGCCATCGAAGTCCGCGTCGCGGCGATCGACGGCCCGTTGAATCACGCTCAGGGGTGGCAAGGCGCTCATGCGCGAACTTTATTCAAGCCGGGAAATGCCTCCACCGATTTTTGGACTCGAACGTCGGGTACAATAGTTTTGCTTCCATTCCAAGGGTTCCCGCCACATGGCCAAAGCTGTCGCTCGCCCGGAAGAGGGCTCGCTCCCGGACCTTCAGGCCGAGGCCGAGGACTTGCGCCGAAAGATCAATCGGTTCCGCACGTCGCTCGGCCGATTCTTCGTCCAGAAGCAGGAATTGATCGACCTCATGGTCGTCGCGGCGATCGCCCAGGAGCCGATGCTCCTCGTCGGCCCGCCGGGCACCGCCAAGTCCGACCTCGTGCTCAAGTTCAAGGACGCGCTCGGCGTCACCGAGGAAGATTACTTCGAATACATGCTCACGCGCTTCACCGAGCCGAGCGAGATCATCGGCGCGATCGACATCGCCAAGCTTCGCGACGGCTCGTACATCCGCCGCAAGCAGGGCAAATTGCCGACGGCCCGCATTGCCTTCCTCGACGAAATCTTCAAATCGAACAGCGCGATCCTGAACATTCTGTTGACGATCATCAACGAGAAGAAGTTCTACCAGGACGGCATCCCGGAGCCGGTCCCATTGCGAGTGCTGTTCGCGGCCACGAACGAAATCCCCGAACAGGGCGAACTGGCGGCGCTGAAGGATCGGTTCGTGCTCAAGGTGCAAAGCCGTTCGGTCGCCGACGAACACTTCCAGGAACTGATCGACGCCGGCCTCCAGAACGAAGCGTACCGCAGCTTGAACCAGAAGCCGTGGGTCGAGAACCACTGCGGCCTCGAAGACCTGATGAAGGCGAACCGATACCTGACGCTGCTGTTCGCACGGCGACAGGGAGATGGCCGTGGCGAAGACCAGACCGATCGCCACGTGTTCTTCCCGGACGACGTGTTCCGCGAGTTCCAGCGGCTCGTGAAGACGCTCGTCCGCGAGGACCGGATCTTCATCAGCGACCGCAAACTGGTGAAGCTCTACAAGCTCTTCCGCGTCCGGGCCTGGCTCCTGAGCGGCGGCACCGTGAGCCGCGACGATTTGCGATTGCTGGCGTACCTGGGGGAAACGCTGCAGGAGATCGAACACTTGCGTGAGAAGGTGCCGCAGTTGCTGGGGGAGGGTTAGCGGAAATGTCGGGCGATCGTGAGTGAAGCCCAGGTCGAGCGAGGCCGGGGGCCGAGACGAACCAGTTCGTTGCGGTTGTGGAACAGGTTTCCAACCGGTTCGAAGCCACAATTGCCTAACGCGATCGTCACCGATCGATAGGTCCCGTAGGACAGGTTTTTAACCTGTCCGGAGGGACCGAACGCCATTGCCTAACGCGTTCGTCTATTCGGCCTCCCGTGGGACCGTCGCTGAGTTCGCCTTCCTGCTTACTTCGGAGGAGTCCGCATCTTTGATATCACAGATTGTGATTTCAAAGGTCGGCCGAGGTGGACGACGCTCGCGCCATCGCGACCTCACGGAACAAGGCGTGGCGATGCTTTCGAGCGTGCTACGATCCTCCACCGCAGCCCGAGTCAATGTCGAAATCTTGCGGGCGTTCGTACGCTTTCGCCGACTATTGGCCACACCTGGCGAACTCGTCGAACAATTGCGTTGGTTGGCCGAGACGGTCCAGTTGCACGACGATCAAATCCGGGCTGTCGCGGACGTGCTTCGCCGAATGATGGAAGTCCCCGTCGAGCCACCGCGATTCAGATCATCCGGTTCCGGTTGGACCGTAGCGGGGCTGAGTTGTCGACCGAGTCCCGGAATTATGTTAAGCCGGCCGCGCGGCACTTCGACTTCAACCACCCGTTTCTGATCTACCTGAAAAAACGTGACGGCGGCCGGCCGGTGTTCGTCATGTGGGTGGAAAATGCCGAACTGCTGGAGCGGAATTAGGCGATGCGACGAACCACAAGCAAGAATTTGCAAACAAGCGAATTGACTGTCGTTCGCTGCAACCTTCAGGGCTGGAGCGGACTCAAGATTGTTGTAAATCACCAAGTACGGCCGGCGTTCCTCGGCTGGTAGCCCGACGCGTCAGCGAGGGTCGGCCAACTTCCGCGCCGGCGAATGTCGTCCTGCTCGCGACGCGGTCCCTCGCTCACGCGTCGGGCTACCAGCCGAGGAACGCCGGCCGTATTGACCACGATTGCGCAAAAATCATACGCGATCAACGGCCCAATGGCTCCATGCTCCCCTTCGGAGGCCCATGTGGAAGAACACCGATTCGATCGCGGCAGCAAGTGGCTGATCAAGACACACGGCGACGTGGTGTTGCGGGTCGGCGGCGTTACGGACATCCCGAAGTGGCGCGCCCTCGCGAGCGAAGTCGTCCAGCCCCGACAAATCCCGGACGGGCTGATCGAAGTCGAGCGGCCGTCGGGCAAGTCGCACTACCTGGTCGAAATCGCC
>JANLUE010000828.1:0-2570 GCA_031363325.1 Gemmataceae bacterium | reverse complement strand
AAATCCGGATCGATCGAATCGAGCCAAAGCTTGGTGCCGGAGGCGACGAGAGTTTGCAGGGGGGTCATAAGTTTGCTCAAGGGAGAATGGACACCGTGTAGTTTAGTCCGGGACATCTCGCTTCGCATCGGCACGTCGGCGGCAATCGAGGCCGGAAGTCCGGATGTATCTCATCCTGACCTTGAATCACACGCGACCTGGAACTTCCAAGTTGATGACGGCTGCGGCCTAAAAGTCCCCGGCATGCACTTTTTTGTCGACGGACTGACTTTTGCCCCCATTGGAGTTCAAACGATAGCCTCGATGCGGAGCATGATTGCGAAACTGAAGTTGACCGTGAACGAGACGCGAATCGGCTAGCGCCGCTTCGGTCGCGCCCGGGCGTACACATCGTCCGCCCGCGATTGAATCGCCGATGGACGCGGTTCGGGGAACAGTTTCAACGCCCGGTCGGCGGCGTCTCGCGCTTCGGTCGGCCGGCCAACGTCCGCGAACAGTTCCGCCAGGATCAAGTGCGATTCGGCACTTTTGCTTTCCGTCAAGCGAACCGACCGTCGAGCGTACGGCAGGCCTTCGCGCGGTCGATCGCGTTGGCGCAGCGTCTCGGCCATCGCCTGGCACGCTCCCGCGTGATCGGGGTTGATGAGCAGCGTCTTGTGGAACGACTGCTCGGCCTCGCCGAAGTTCGACATCTTCAAGTGGCCGTGCCCGAGGCGGAACCACGCGTCGGCGAACGACGGATCGATCTCGACAACCTTCTGATATTCGGCCACGACATCGGAGTAACGCTGGGCGGACCAGGCGAGCGCCCCGAGTTTGATGTGACCGTACGGGTCGTTTGCGTCGTGGAACTCGACCGCCTTCCAGTGCTCGATCGCCTCGGCGATCTGACCCTTGGCGGAATAGACGTTGCCGATTTGGCCGTGCGCTCGTGGGTCGTCCGGCTTGATCGATAGCACGCGCTGCAATCCTTCGAGTGCCCGATCCATGTCGCCGTCTTGATAGTGCCGCATCGCATCGTTGAAGTCCGACTGCGATTGAGTCATGCGCTCGACGGCGACCTTCAATCGAGCCTTTACCGTCGGCGCTGGATTGACTCGCTCGGCCTCGCGGAACGCCCCGATCGCCCCGATCGTGCGATGGGCCTTCGTGCGCGTTTCGCCTTCGGCCATCCAGAAGTCGGTCAGTCGCTTCACATACTTGTCGGCCTCGGCCTTGCTGGCCGGATCGGCCTGCGCCTGGAAGTGTTTTCGCAAAATGTCGTCGCGCGCCTCGGGATGAACCGCGATGCGATGTTCGTAGCGCGGAACCGGCGGAACGAAGTCGCCATCCTTGGTGTGAAAGTGCACGTTCATCCAAACGCGCGGCGGCATGTGGCAGCCGGTGCAATCGGCCCGCACGGCCTGGGGCAGGCGCGGTTGCTCCTTACAAGCGGCCGGCTCGTGACACTTCTGACACGACCGCTGGACGGTCGCGTGATCCGTTGGCTTGTGCGGATCGTGACAAGTCGCACACGTCAGCGATTCGTCTTTCTGAAAACACTTACTCTGGCGGAGATATTTGATCTGATTGGCGACGTGATCTTCCTCGCGATACTTCGTTTCGTGCATGCGATAGAAGTCGGCCAGTTTCTCGCCCGGCTTGTAGCTCAACGGCGAGAAGTGCGGCTTGACCGCGTTGCCGTGGCACTGGGTGCACACTTCGAGTTGCCGTTCGCGATCGAGATGGCCGGGGTGTTTGACCGCGTGGGCCGTGCGAACCTCGCGATTCGCCTTGTGAAACTCGACGTGTTCGCGGCCGGGGCCATGACATCGTTCGCAGGTCACGCCGAGTTGAAATGTTTCCTTCTTGTATTGATTCGGCGTGCCGGCCACGTGATCGAACCAAGTGTTATGACACTCGAGACAACGCACCGTGGCGTCGCGGCTGAAGTCGCCGGTGCCATAGCGATCGAACGAAGTGTTGCCCCAACAGTTCTGCGGGTGCAACCAGCCGGTGGGTAGCTCGTAGAGCTTGTCGCCGCGCCAGGCGAAGTAGACTTCGTCCAACCCGCCGACACCATAGACGAGGCCGATCTTCGACGGCGAGCGTTTCTCGCCGGCTTCGGTCTTGCGAATCGCCGTCGCGTAGAAGCCATCCTTCTCGCGGGTCATCTCGTAGCGCAGTCCCGGAACATGTGAGACAGTGTGCGAGCCTTTGCCCGGATCGAACCCCGGGGCCATCGCGGCCATTTCGGGCGTGCGGCAGGCGAGGAAGTGGTTGGTCTTGCGGAATTCGGCAACGCGGGCACCATGACACTCGACGCACGCGTCCGGCCCAACGTATCCGGGGTTCCCCGGCCGAGCGAGCGCGGCCTCCGGGATGTCGTCGGACTCGTCGAGGGGGATTGTTTCGAGCGGCTTGGGGCGAGTGAGATAATAGGCCGACACTCCCCCGACCAAGGCGAGGACGGCAGCAGTCGCCACGGCGATTCGACGCGACGGAGAGGACATGTTGAGATTGTAGCGGGGCCGAAGCGCGGATGTCGCGTGAACACAAGCGGCGACGTTCTTCGGTCGATCTTCGCGGCC
>JANLUE010000805.1:0-4345 GCA_031363325.1 Gemmataceae bacterium | reverse complement strand
GGGATGCCGTCGGCCAAGGGGACGCTCGAAATCGATTCGGACGACCCCGAGGCCGATTGGGTTGTGAAGCAGGCGGGCAAGGTCGTTCAAGAGCGGAGCCGCACGTCGTCGATGGAACTGCCGCCCGGCAAGTACATCGTGGAACTGGTCGGCAAGGCCCCCGGCACGCGACTCGAACCGGCGGGCGTTGAAGTTGTTAAGAACGCGAAGTCCTCCGTCCGCGTTCGCCGCGAAGTCGTCGCGCCGATCGCCAAGGAGAGAGAAAAGTTTGAAGAACCCCAGCGCCGCTTGGCCAAGTGGGTTCTTTCACGCGGAAAGGGCACATCGATTTCGGTTCGCCCGGTTGCGGGCGGCAATCAGATCGACGCCATCTCGAGTCCCGATGATTTACCGTCGCGGCCATTCGTCGTGATCGGACTGATCTGGCGCAACGTCCGCTTGGCGAGCATTGATGTCAACGAACTCAAGGGCCTGGACCAACTTCGTCAGTTTTCCTTGAGTCTGGCGGTCGGCCCAGAGGCAACGCTCGCACCAATCGTCGATGCGCTGCCCGTGGGTCTGTCGCATTTCTCCTGGATCGGCGATGGAGCCAGCCCCCTTACCGACGTGAGCATCACGCGGCTGGCTCGGTTCGTCGAACTCGGGAGCCTGCAACTGATTAGTCCCGGGCGAGCCAGTGATGAAGCCATTGCTCGACTTGCGAATTTGAAGAAGCTCGCGACCGTGGACTTCCGCGACATGGACATCAGCGATCGAGGTCTGATCGCGCTGCGCGGACTGCCGTTGAAACACCTGGGGCTTTCCAAGACGGCCGGGGACGAAACGGTTCGCTCCTTTTCCGAGGTGGGAAGTCTTTATTCGTTCGGCCTGACGCGGAGCCAGGCGACGCCCGCGTGCTTCAAGTACTTGGCCCAGTTCAAGCAATTCACGGGCATCGAGCCACCGAGCGCGACCTACACGGCCGCCGACCTCAAGCCCTTGCTCGAATTGCCAAACCTTCGCGAGATCCGCTTCAACGAATCGCGTTTGCCGCCCGAAGCTTACGAAGGACTGGCTCGGATGCCCGAGTTGACGACGCTCATGGTCCAGTACTGTACCGCCGATGATCTGGTCGCTCTCGCCCGGTGCAAAAAACTCAAGAGCCTCGATCTGTACGCGGGTAAATTGACTCCCGCGAGCCTCGACGCTTTATCGGCCTCCATTTCGCTCGAGTACATCCGAGTCCACGGATCGACGGGCGTCACCGCCGACGATTTTCGACGCCTGCACGCCCGGCTTCCACGCGCGCGAATCCTCGGCATTGGCGTGGTCCTCGAGCCAATCAACGCCTTGACGTTCGATGGCAAGACATCGTTCGTCAAGGTGCCGAGTTTCCATTTCGATGGCAAATTGCCAATGACGGTCGAGGCGTGGATCACGCCCGAAGTCGTGACCGGTGCCGATCGGCACATTTGTGTTCTTGGCTTCCCCGGTTTGGGGATCGGCATCAGCCCGGCGGGTTCATTCGGCGCGGGCTTGTTCGACGGCAAAGACTGGCACGAGACCTTCGCCGCCCCGCTGGTCGCCGGCAAGCGCGTCCACGTCGCGGCTGTCTTCACTTCGGATGGAATCACACTGTTCATCGATGGCGCGATCGCCGACGTGAAGGCCGTCAAACTCGCGCCGAAGTTGACCGGCCAGGGCGACGGCCTGATCGGCAAGAACCCAGAGGGTGCCCCCGTGGGTTATTTCCAGGGAGCGATGCACGGCCTCCGAGTGTCGCGAACCGCTCGCTACACCAAGGTGTTTTCGCCGCCGGCGCGACTGGAATCGGATGGCGAAACCGTCGCCGTCTATCAATTCGGCGAAGGTCAGGGCAACAAGTTGACGGACGGCTCGCCCAACGCACGGCACGGCGAGATTGTGAATGGAAAATGGAGATAGGGCTTCTCGGAAGGCAATCGCAATTGTCGTGGGAAATCGATATAAATTGCGGATTTCTTGGTTCGAGCGGTTCGATACATTAAGCCTGAATGACGACCGATGAACTGCGGGCCGTGTTGGAGGCCGTCCGGGCGGGGCGGACGGACATCGAGTCCGCCGTGGCCGAACTTCGGCAACCGCCGATTGCCGACCTGGGCTTCGCGCAAGTCGACCTCGACCGCCGGGCCCGATGCGGGTTCCCCGAAGTGATCTTCTGCGAAGGGAAGACGCCGGCCTGGGTCGAAGGCGTCGCACGCCGACTGGCCGAGGCGAATCAGGATTGCCTGGGCACGCGGGTGAACGCGGAACAGTCGGCCCATCTGGCCATGTGCTTTCCGTTCGCGGACCAGGATCGCCTCGCCCGCACGTTCTGGCTGCCGGCACCCGGTGATCGGCCGGCCCCACGCGGCCACGTCCTGGTCGTGACCGCCGGGACGGGCGACTTGCCGGTCGCTCAGGAGGCAGTCGTTACCGCTCGATGCCTTGGTGCCGAGGTTGATCTCGTTGCCGATGTCGGCGTGGCCGGAATTCATCGCATCTTGCGGCAGCGTGAACGGATCGCCTGGGCCGACGCGATCGTCGCAGTCGCCGGGATGGACGGGGCGTTGCCGAGCGTCGTTGGCGGCCTGGCGGAATGCCCGGTGATCGCGGTGCCGACGAGCATTGGCTACGGGGCGGCGTTCCAGGGTCTGGCCCCGTTGCTCACCATGCTCAACGCGTGTTCGGCCAACGTGGCGGTCGTCAACATCGATGCCGGTTTCAAGGCGGGTTACGTGGCGGCCCTCATCGCCAAGCGTGCCGCCCGACCCATTGCGGGATAAGACCCATGTCGGTCCCCAAGCCCCCAATCGTCCGCCTTGGCGACTTGAAGCCGAAAGAACGCGGCACGTTTTTCTGCATGCTGGCCGAAAAGATCAAGGGCCACACGCGGTCCGGCAAGCTCTTCTACAACTGCCGCTTCCGCGACGCTCGACGAACCGTCTCGGTCATGGTCTGGGACGACGGGCCTCTGTACGATTCGTGCGACTCCGCCTGGGCCGTCGGCCAATTCTTCAAGATCAATGGCGTCTTCACGATCGACCCCCGTTATGGCCTGCAAGTCGATCCGCTCAAGTTGCGGCCGGTCGAAGATCGCGACGCAGCCGATGGTTTCGACGCATCCGAATACGTTGATCGGTCGCGCCCCGATCCGGCCGCGCTGCTCGCCGACCTGCGGATGCGCGTCGAAGCCACGATCGTCGATGAACCGCTGCGTGTTCTGACGCTCGGCCTGCTCGACGCGCACGGCGAGAAGTTGAAGATGTTGCCCGCGCATCCACAGCGGTTCCATCAATTCCCCGGCGGATGGGTGCAACATGTTCATTCCGTGTTCGCGACGGCCGTCTGGTTGGCCGATCACTACCGAGAGGAGTTTCCGGGTGCCGCCGGGCACGTGAATCGCGACGTGGTCGCGGCGTCGGCCGTCCTTCACGATATCGGCCGTGCCGTTGAACTCGATCCCGGGGCCGGCCCGTTCGACCCGCCGGAACCAACGATCGATGGCCGACTGTTCGGACACCTGTTCCTCGGCCGCGACCTCGTCCGCGAAGCCGCCCGAACGCAGGGCAACGTTGACCCGGAGCTACTCCGACTGGTCGAACATGTCATCGTGTCGCATCTGAACCATCCCGAATGGGGCTCGCCGAAGCTGCCCCTGATCCCGGAAGCCTTGATTCTGCACCACGCGGACGACCTGGACGCGAAGATGGAAATGTTTACGCGTTGCCTGAGCCGGGACAACGCCTCGGGGCCATTCACGGAACGCGATCAATACCTGGGTCGGCAGTTGTACAAGCGACGCGAAGAAGCGAAGTGACCGGGCCGAACTTTTGAACTGTGGTTCCCAATGCGCCGCCCCAAGCGAAGGTGGCGACGCAGACGGGTCGTTTTCGCCTCACTGCGACAACACGCCGAAGCCGTAGCCCGTCAGGGTACTACCGGGCCTGATCGCGTCTAATCGGGATTCGGGCCCTATTTTTCTGCGGCTTGGCGTCGAGGAAATCGTTGACCATGGCCATTGACATACTTAAGGCAGGTGGAGTCAATATCGTTCGTGAACGATGTTTACCGCCATGACCGATGAATACAATGGCAGGCAGAACAGCTGGGGTCGGGAAAGTTATACTGCGGACGCCGCAGTCCGCCTGTTTGGGGTTATATTGGACAACCTCAGCGATGCAAAAGGCATCGTACGATCGACAACGCGGACACATATGAACGATATGTTGAAGAATTCTATCTCAGGTACGGCTCATCCGAAAAAATCTGTCCCGCCTGGAGTCGGGTTTTACCTTGTTTCCTCGAGCATTCTGCCCACTACAGGGACAGATTTTTTGCGGCGATC
>JANLUE010000778.1:0-3910 GCA_031363325.1 Gemmataceae bacterium | reverse complement strand
CAACCGCGATGCGTTGACGGCCCGATTTCAACTCGAAGGGCAAGTCGTCAACGACGAGGAAATCAGCAAGATTCGGGCGTTGAAGCCCCAATTGCCGTCCCCGTGCAAGATCGCCGTCTACATGGCCGACGAAGCGCCCATGTGGCGCTGGACGCAACGGGACAAGCAGGAACTCGAGCGCTGGGCGAAAGACCTCGTCGACGCGGGCGTCGCCTCGGACCTCTTCTTCATTTCCGACATGTTCGCGGGCAAGTCGCCGGACCTGCCGTCGCTGCGGACCGCCGCGGCGAAATACGGGGCGGACGCGGTCCTGGTGATTCGCGGTGCGGCCGACGTGGATCATTACCTGAATCCGGCGGCCCTCCTCAACTTGACGGTCGTGGGCGGCTATGTGATTCCCGCGAGCCATCGCGACGCGCTGTTCATGATCCGCGGGGCGCTCGTCGATGTCGGAAACGGTTATCTCTATGCCACGGCGGAAGCCGAGTCCGTGGGCAAGATCATTCGGCCGACGTTCATCGTCGAGGACAAGGACGCGATCGAGAAGGCCCAGGCGGCCGCCTTGGCCGACTTCGGAGCCGAGATGACCAAGCGAATCCGCCGAGTTCACGAGGCCTACACGCGCGATCGCCGGGCTGTTCCCGACTGAGCCCCTTGCTGACTACCCCAACCATCGGTTAGGATGACCGGACCCAATCTCCGCGAGAACCGACCGTGGCCAACACCCGCCAGGCTCCCAAAGACACTCGACGTCGGCCGGACGATGAAGAAGACGATCGGCGGCGATCGCGGGACGAGGACGAAGACGACGAAGGCCCGATGAAGCCGCGCAAGAAGCGGAAGTCGGCCGCCGGCCCCGTTCGCAAAGTCCTGTACGCCGTCGGGGGGCTTGCCGGCGCGATCGGCCTGTTCATTCTCCTGTTCTGGATTTACTCGCCGGTCGGTGCCGACTCGTCGATGCTCTGCTACTTCCCGCCCGAGACGGTATCGATCATCGGTTACGACAACGAGGAATTGGCCAAGAACTCGAAGACGGCCGAGATTCACACGCAGATCACCAATCTCTACAAACGATTCAGCGAGAATCGGTTCCCGCAGGCGACGGGCGTCGCCATGACGGATGTCGAGAAATACCTGAGCGGCGTGGCGGCCGGGAAGCCGGAGGAAGAGGACAAGATCACCGACCGGCAGGAGAAACGCGGGACCATCACGGTGATCAAGTTCCTGAAGTCATTCGACCAGGACAAGTTCATTGGCGGGATCGGTAGCAAGTACGTGCATCGCGAGATGACCTCGCGCGATGGCAAGAAGTACCACCAACTCCAGGAACGAACCGGTGCCGGTGAGTTGACTGAGGACGTGAGCTTCTTCTTCCCGAATAGCCGTACGCTCGTGTACGCCACGACGCGGCGCGAGATCGAAGAAGCCCTGGGCCGCGTCTCGGGTCGCATCTCGTTGGCCGGCGACATGCGCGACATCGCCGACCGGGTGGATGGCCATTTCTTCCGGGCTCGCGCGATTCCGGAAGTCGCGCCCACGGGACAGAACCAGGTGGCCGCCTCGGCGTTCACGCTTGGGATCGTCGACAAGGACGCTCAAACCGCCGCCGGCGTGCAAGTCGGCAACGCCGATTGGTTCGCGTCCAACGGCAACGATTTCCTGTACGGCGAGTGCAAGCTCTTCTCGGACGTCAACACGGCGAAGAGCGTGCGGTCCGGAATCGCCGCGTCGTTCGACAAGGCGAAGGTCCAGATCTACGCCAGCGAGAACGGCAGCGCGCTCGCGGACGACCCGTTCAATCCGAAGCCGAAAGCCGGTGCCCCACCGACGCCGGGCATGTCGACGGGCGGCACGGAAACCAAGGACGTGTTGGCCGCGCTGAACGAGTACATCAAGACTGGCAAGGTGTATCGCAAGGGTCGGGCGGTGATCATCGAGGGAACGATTTCGCACGGCACGCCGGAGCAGGGCACGTTCGAGAAGTTTTGGAAAGTCGTGGGCCCGAAGGTGATTCCGCGACCGCAAGGCGGCGGGTTCCCCGGCATGCCGGGCATGATGGGCCCCGGCATGATGGGCGGAATGATGCCCCCCGGTCAACAGTAGATTGTTGTTTCCCGGCAGAAATGGAGTTCTGCCGCGACCGACTTACTTCCAATTCGACCGGACCGTTCGGTATCCTATCTCCATGAATCCGCACGTACTTTCCGCCGATCGCCGCGACTTCCTGCTCCGGGCCGGGGGCGGCCTGGGGGGCATCGCGCTAAACTGGCTCTCGGCCCGCGACGCCGTGGCCGCGCCGACTTCGCCCACATCGCCCACGAATCCGCTCGCGGTCAAGAAGCCGCACTTCGAGCCGAAGGCGAAGTCCGTCATTTTCCTGTTCATGGTCGGCGGGCCCTCGCCGCTCGATCTGTTCGACCCGAAGCCCGAACTCGAAAAATGGCGCGGCAAGCCGATCCCCGAGAGTCACGGCAAGTTCATCAGCCAGTTCACCAAGGGAGATTCGGGTCTGTTGCCGACCACTCGAAAGTTCAAGCAACACGGCAAGAGCGGCATGTGGGTCAGCGACCTCTGGCCGCACTTCGCGAACTGCGTCGACGACGTGGCCTACCTGCGAGCCTGTTGGTGCACATCGACGATCCACGCGCCGGCGATGTACGAACTGCACACGGGCCGCGTGTTGATGGGCCATCCATCGCTCGGGTCGTGGTGACTTATGGTCTGGGCAGCGCGAGTGAAAACCTGCCGGCCTATTGCGTGATGCCGCAACCCGAGGGGGTGCCCGAGGGCGGCGCTCCGTGTTGGGGGGCCGGCTATTTGCCCGCCGTCTATCAGGGGACGTTGTTCCGCAAGGGGGCGTCGCCGATCCTGAACCTGCGACCCCCCGCGACCGTCGGCACCGAGCAACAGAAGCGGACGTTCGACCTCGTCCACAAGATGAATCAGCGCGACCTCGACCCGGCCGACACGGATTTGGCCGCTCGAGTGGCTACGTACGAACTCGCGTTCAAGATGCAGACGCACGCGCCGGAGGCCGTCGACCTCACGAAGGAGACTGAGAAGACCAAGGAAGAGTACGGCCTGAACAAGAAGGAGACGGTCGACTTCGGCACGCGGCTCTTGTTCGCCCGCCGGCTCGTCGAGCGCGGCGTGCGGTTCATTCAGGTTTATTCGGGCGGCGGGCCGCTCATCACGCAGTGGGACGCGCACGATGACCTGAATTCCAATCACGAAACAATGTGCGGCCACGTCGATAAGCCCATCGCCGCGTTGCTGACCGACCTGAAACGACGCGGCTTGTTGAACGAGACGCTGGTCGTGTGGTGCACCGAGTTCGGGCGGACGCCGTTCTCGCAGGGCGGTCGAGGTCGCGATCACAACCCGTACGGCTACACGATGTGGCTGGCCGGAGGCGGCGTGAAGGGCGGGCAAGCCGTTGGTGCGACCGACGACTTCGGCATGAAGGCCGTGAAACGCAAAGTCAGCGTCAACGACTTCCACGCCACGATCTTGCACTTGCTTGGACTGGACCACGAAAAGCTGACGTTCCGACACAATGGCCGGGACGAACGACTGACCGACGTGGCCGGCGAAGTGGTGACCGAAATCGTCTGATGGCTCCCCATGAACGACGACCGCATCCGCCGTTTGTTCGGGAGCTTGCTCGGGCGGTTCGCCGGCGCGATCGAGTTCTGGCCGGTGGCGTGTCTGTCGCGTGGCGACCTCGGCGATCCGGCCGGCCTCGTCGAATCGCAATGTGCCTTGTTCCGCCAGGACATCCAGGATATTCGCGAGGAACTGGCCGCCCGTCCCGATGAACCGCCGGCGGTGGTGAGTGAACAGATCGCCCGCCTGCTCAGCCTCGCTGGCGAACTCCGCGACCTGTTCGCGGTCTTCCTCGACCACGTCG
>JANLUE010000765.1:0-1290 GCA_031363325.1 Gemmataceae bacterium | reverse complement strand
GCATCGGCACGGAGCGAAGTTCGTCGTCGACAACACGTTCGCGACGCCGATCCTGTATCGGCCGCTCGAACATGGGGCCGACCTCGTGATGGAGAGCCTGACAAAATTGATCGGATCGATTCGAGGAGCGTCGCACGGCGGCCGGCAGCATCGAAGACGCCCGCAAGTATTTTCTCGAACTCACCAAGGAGTTCGCCGATCAAAAGGAACGCGGGCTCTTGCAACAGGCCTGGGAAGGCGCGGCCCAGGCGGAAGAAGCTCTCGTCGGCCTGCCGCTCACCGAGCAAGGGTCGGACTACCGGGGCGATGTCGACAAGGCGATCGAGTACTTCGAGAAGGCCGCCGCGGTCTTCCCCGATGCCGACTTCAGCAAGCCCGCCGCGAAGCGGGCCGAAAAGCTTCGCAACAACAAGACGCAATTCGTGGCCGATCAGCGCGAGATGTACAAGCCGCGTGAACTCCCGCCCCTGCCGAAGTTCCCGGACCTCCCGAAGACCGACCCGCTCCCGCCATTGCCACCCGACATCAAGGCTCCAGACCCCAAGGCCCCGGGCACCAAGAAGGACCCGGAATCGAAGGCCGACGTGAAGAGCCCGGACGGCAAGAAAGAGCCGGAGACCAAGAAAGACCCCAAGGCCGCCGACCCAAACCCGATCAAGGCCCCGGACCCAAAGGCGGCCGACCCGAAGAAGCCGGCCGACCCAACTCCGATCAAGGCCCCGGACCCCAAGCCGGCCGACCCGAAGAAGTAAGATGTCCGACGACCTGGAAGAAGACCAGTCCCCGCCGATCCCGGCGGGGACTTCGCGTCGCGGGCCGATCCACTTCGAGGTCAAGATCAAGGCCGAGGGCATGCGCCTCGACCGCTATCTTCACCTCAACTTCCAGGACTTCAGCCGCAGCGTCATTCAGACGGCGATCGACGGGGGCCACGTCCTCGTCAATGGCAAGCCGTCGAAGTCGAGCCACAAGGTTCGGCACGGCGACCAGTTGCTGATTCAACTCCCCGAGCCGACCCACGACCTGCCCGTCCCCGAAGACATTCCGCTCGACGTCCTGTACGAGGACGAATGGCTCGCGCTCATCAACAAGCCGCCCGACATGGTGGTTCACCCGGCCAAGGGCAACTGGTCGGGCACGCTCGTGAACGCTCTGCAGTTTCGGTTCGCCGCGCTGAGCAACGCGAACGGAACGTATCGGGCCGGGATCGTGCATCGGCTCGACCGCGATACGAGTGGTGTGATCCTGATCGCCAAGGAGGAGAACACGCACCGCGAACTGGCGGCGATG
>JANLUE010000748.1:0-4839 GCA_031363325.1 Gemmataceae bacterium | reverse complement strand
TGCGCGATATAGACGTGGCCCTTCTTGATCAACTCCTGCATGTGCCGGAAGAAGAAGTCGAGCAGCAGCGTCGAAATGTGATGGCCGTCCGCGTCGGCATCCATGAGCAGGATAATCTTGCCGTAGCGCAGCCCCTCGATGCGGAACTTGTCGCCGGCCCCGGTGCCGATCGCCGTCACGAGGTCGCTCAGTTCGCGATTGCCGAGTACCTTGCTGGTCGGCAGGCCCTCGCCGTTCAGGATCTTGCCGCGCAGGGGCAGGACGGCCTGGGTGCGATTGTCGCGGCCCTGTTTGGCCGACCCGCCGGCCGAATCGCCCTCGACAATGAACAGTTCCGTTTCGTCGTTGTCGGTCGCCTTGCAGTCGGCGAGCTTGCCCGGCAAATTCAGGCGTCGCGAGCCGGTCTGCTTGCGCTTCACTTCGTTGACGGCCTCGCGCGAGGCGAGCCGGGCTCGAGCGGCGAGCACGATTCGCCCGACAATGTTGTCGGCCGCCGACTTGTTGGAACTGAGCCAGGTCTCGAGCGCGGGCCGAACGAAACTCTCGACGATCGCCGTCATCTCGGGGTTGTTCAATTTCTCCTTGGTCTGGCCCTGGAACATCGGCTCGCGCACGAACACCGAAATGACGCCCACGATCCCCTCGCGAATATCGTCGGCCGCGATTTCCAGGCCCTTCGTATTCACTTCGTGCGTGCCCATGAAATTGCGGATGGCCTTGACGATCGCCCCCTTGAAGCCGTTCTCGTGCGTGCCGCCGGCGGCAGTCCGGATGCCGTTCACGTAGGATCGAATCACTTCGTCCGTCGATTCGGTCCACTGAAGGGCGACTTCCATTTTGCCTTCGTCGGCCCGGACGGCCGCGAACGAGGCCTCGGTCACGACCGGCTTTTGGCCCTCGGCAATCAGACGCTGGAGAAACTCCGGAATGCCCCCCGGATGAGTCAGGTCGAACGACTCGCCAGTCTTTTCGTATTTGAAAACGATCTTCAATCCCGAATGGATGTAGGACATCGCCTCCAGGTGATCCTTGATGTCGTCGGCGTCGAAGTGAGTCGATTTGAAGATCGTCTCGTCCGGCTCGAAGTAGATGTTCGTGCCGTGCCCGCGGAACGGCTCGACCCGCTCGACCTTCGACTGCGGTATGCCCTTGGCGTAGGTCTGTCGCCACTCGTAGCCGTCCCGGCGTACGGTCGCGACGAGCTTGCGCGACAACGCATTGACAACGGACGCGCCGACGCCATGCAGGCCGCCGGAATAGAAATACCCCTCGGCCTGGCCGAACTTGCCGCCGGCGTGCAGAACCGTGAGTACGAGTTCCAGACCCGATTTCTTGTGCTTCGGATGAATGTCCACGGGGATGCCGCGTCCGTTGTCCTGCACGGAGATGGCATCGCCCGATTTGTGAAGCGTAACTGTTATCGAATCGGCATGGCCGTTCAGATATTCGTCGACGGAGTTATCGACGATTTCCCAGATGAGGTGGTGCAATCCCTTGGCGTCGGTGGAGCCGATGTACATGCTCGGCCGCTTGCGCACGGGCTCAAGCCCTTCGAGCACCTGGATCGACGACTCGGCGGTGTAGGTCTTTGGAACGGCGGGAGCGGCAGGCATTCGGTGAGAGTCCTTTCAACAACGTAACAATGAATGAACTGCGGCGCGGCAAAGCCGCAACCAAATGATGAGATGTGGCGTGGCTCTCGCTGGGAAATGTGTGTCGGCGAATTCCCTCGACCCAAAACGAGCCACGCCGCTGAGCGCTATGCCGCGCTGTGACTTCGAGTCAATTCACATTGGAATGCGCTCCGCCGCTCGAAGCACCCGACGCGAATTTTACCAACGATCCGCTCACTTCTTGTTCTCTTTGATCGTCCAGAGAAAAATGTTGTGCGCTTCGCCCCCGGCGTCCTTCACCGTGATCTGCTTGTCCGGCTTCCAGTCGTCGCCCATCAGGAAGTCGTGCGACACCACTCGGCTTCCGGGCTTCAGCGACTTCTGCAACATGGGCTTCAAGCGTTCGTTCACTTCCGGGAACAGATAGAGGCACACGACGTTCGCTTCGGAAACTTCCTTGATCTTCAACACATCGCCTTCGGTGAACGTCACCTTGTCCGAAACGCCCGCGTTCTTGGCGGTCTGAATCGACTCCTTGATCCGGACCGGGTCGATGTCCACGCCGACACCTTTCTTCGCTTTGAAGTCCTTGACGGCCGTCACGACGATTCGACCATCCCCGCAGCCGAGGTCGTAGACAATCTCCCCTTCCTTCACGCCCGCGAACTTCAACATCTCCTCGACGACCGATTGCGGCGTGGGAACATAGGGGACCGTGATCGACTCGTCGTCCTTCTTCGCTTCGACCTTTTTCGCCGGTGCTGGTTCGACTTTCTTGGCTGGCGGATCGGGCCGCTTCGGCTGGGGGATCGTCCACAGGTAGACCATGTGGTCGTTGCCGGCCTCGTCCTTGACCATCACTTCCTTGTCCGGCTTCCAGTCGAGCCCCAGATCGAACTCGTGTGATACGATCCGCGACCCGGGCTTCAACGTCTTCCGCAACATCGGCTTCAACTTTTCGTTGATGTCCGGAAGCAAGTAGAGTGTGATGACCGACGCCTCCGAAACGTCCTTCAATTTGAGAACGTCCCCTTCGCGAATCTCAACCTTGTCGGCCACGCCGGCCTTCTCGGCGTTCGATTTCGACTGGCGAACGCGGGCGGGGCTCAAGTCCAGGCCGAGGCCACGCTTCGCCTTGAAGTCCTTGACGGCCGCGATCACGATCCGCCCGTCGCCACAGCCAAGGTCGAAGACCACGTCCCCTTCCTTCACGCCGGCGACCTTGAGCATCTCGGCCACCACTTTGGCTGGCGTCTCGGCGAAAGGCACGTTCAACTTCGGCTCGGTCTCCGGCAACGCGACGGGCCGATCGACCTTCGGGGGCTCCGTTTTCTTCGGTTCGACCTTGGCGACTTCCGTCTTTTTCGGCTCGGTCTTCTTCGGGTCGACCTTCGGGGGCTCGGTTTTTTTCGGCTCGACCTTCGCGACTTCGGTTTTCTTCGGCTCGACTCTGGGTACGGCCACGCCCGGCGGAACCGAGAGATCGACCCGCGCTTCTTTGCCCCCCTCGATCGTGACGATGTGTTCGTTCACGACCAACACGCCGTCGCGGGCGAAGCTCGCTCGCAGGACGTATCGGCCCTTCTTGCCAAACGCGATCGGCGGCGTGACGAGTCGGCGCTCGGGGCCGGTCTGCTGGACGCGCGCGCCATCGATCCAGACGAAGGCGTCGGCCGGCACGGTGACGTAAATGCGAACGGGGGCCGGATCCTGGGCGTGGGCAAAGGAAATGAACGAGAGGGCCACCATGCCGGCGAGAATTGAGAGTCGGCGCACGGGAATCCTCCGAGCGGGTCGCGAATCGGACGCCCGTCAGTATACCCGATGCGAGCGTCAAACTTCGACGGCGTGCGCTTGCAGTTCTTCCAGCGAGACGAACTCGAGGGAAGATATGTGGGTTGCTTCGAGTATGACGGGCGGGGCCATGCCCGCTTCGAGAGCTTCCTTCCAGCGTTGGACGCACAGGCACCAGCGATCGCCGGGCCGCAGGCCGGGGAAGCCGAAGTGCGGCGCCGGGCTCATCAAGTCGTTGCCCCGACTGCGGCTGAACGCCAGGAACGTGGCCGTCATCTCGGCGCAAACGACGTGGATACCCGCGTCCGGCCCGCCGGTATCACAGCAGCCATTGCGGTAGAAGCCGGTCATCGGGTCGGTGCCGCACGTTTGAAGTTGCGTGCCGACGACATTGCGTGCGCGAGACATGGGGATGATTCTATGTTGGGCGCCGCGATTGTCGTGGAACGACGTACCGGCCGTAGCGAATGTGCCGGGTTCCGCGCGACTCGTTCCCGGCATCGGGTCGGAATGACTTCGCGGGCTCGGTCGGCCACGCCGATCTCCGACGTGATGCGCCACCGAATCTTGCTCCCCATCATCGTCGCCTTCCTTCCCGCCGCCGGGCGGGCCCAGGACATCGAAGACCCGCTCGCGCGCGATCTGGCGAACCTCGTCCGCGATCGACTGGCCCCCATCGGGGCACGCGTTGAAGCGACGAACAACCTGGCCAAGCTCGGCTCCCGGGCAGCACCCGCCGTCCCGGAACTCACGCGACAACTGTCGATCCTCACTCGACCGGACACGGCCCCACTTCAAGAAGCGATCGCCAAGGCGCTCGGTACGATCGGTTCGGCCGCTCGCTCGGCGATCCCGACGATGACCCGGGCCGTCGGCCGCGACCTCGATCTCGACCTGGCCATCAAGCGATCGACGAACGCGATTCTCGCGGCCGGTGACGACGATGTCGCCACGCTGATCCAGTTGCTTCGTAGTCGGGACGATGCCCAGCGACTGCGCGCCGCGAAGGCCTTGGCTCGGCTGGGCCCACCCGCCCGCGCGTCGGTCGTGGAGCTCGGGAACGTACTCGCCGATCCGGATGCCGACGTTCGCCGAACCGCGCTGGCCGCGTTGCGGTCGATTCAAGGTAAGGTGCTGCCGGCCGACGCGGCGAGCGTGTTCGTCCTCGATCTGCAAAACGTGGACGAGGACGTTCGCTATCAGGCCGCGAAGAACCTCGGTCGACTCGGCCGCGACGCGGCGGCCGCTCTGCCCGCACTGCAGCCCCTCCTCGCCGACCCGAGCCCCGACGTGCGTCGGGCCGCCGCCGAAGCGATCGCCCGCCTCCAGTGACCGCGGGCGTTCGACTTTTGTCGATCTTCAGATTGACAATGTCACTTCGCTTACCGAATCGCGATCGCACCACGTCGCCGCCTGACCCAGGGCGGCGATG
>JANLUE010001129.1:0-3741 GCA_031363325.1 Gemmataceae bacterium | reverse complement strand
TCGCGCGGCCGCCGCCCCCCCCACAACGTGGGGCACGCCGTAACGGATTGTCCGCTTGGTGAGTTGAGAAAAAGTCCGGTTCTCAAGGTGATTTGGGTCTAATGACAATCCTCGACCTCGCCGACGATGTCCCCAGAAAACTCCAAAATCTGACGATACAATGAGCGGAAGCCGAGGAGATTCGTAATGGCGGTTGAACTTGCCGACGTACCGGAAGCGGTCCGTGACTTCCTTCGCGACCTACCGGACGAGCCTTCGGGAACGATTTTGTCGCTCCACGACCGACCAGTTTATTGGGTAATGCCCGCTACCGATGAATGGAACGACGAACTCAATCGACGGCGATTCGAGTTGATCGATCGCGATGTCGAGGGCCTGTTGAGTCCGACCGAACAAACAGAACTGGAAGACCTACAAGATCGCATGCTTGCGTTCCGCCAACGAGTCGCCCCATTGCCACTCGGTCATGCCCGGCGATTGCTCGAACGTCTCGAACGAATGCCTCCGGTGCAGTCGTGACGCCTTTCTCCTATCCGAATCAACAACTCGATCGACGCCACGGGCCGCGTGGCTATTCGACTGCGGAAAGCTATCGTCCTTGGCTCCGAGATGAATTTGAGTTTCGATGCGTTTACTGCCTGCGTCGAGAACGATGGGAAGCGGGGTTGACGAATTTTGAGATCGACCATTGGAGAGCTCGCTCACGTCGGCCGGACTTGGAGTTTGAATACGTCAACTTCGTTTACGCTTGCTTGACTTGCAATGCGGCCAAGCGAGATCTCGAAGTGCCGGATCCAACTCAGGTGATGGTCGGCGTCCAGGTTCACGCGGATGGCCGCATCGTCGCCGCATCACATCAAGCGATCGCACTGATCGATAAGCTCGGCCTGAATAGCCCCGACACCGTTCGATTTCGCGCTCGATGGATCCGAATCATCGCATTGGCCGCGGAACGCGACCCCGACCTATTCCGCGAACTGATGGGCTACCCCGACGACCTTCCCGACCTTGGGGCGCTCCGACCGCCGAGTGGCAATCTGCGGCCGGACGGAATCGTCAATTCACACCATGCGCGACGGACGCGCGGCGAGTTGCCAGCCACATATTGACAGTCATCATCTCGATTCGACCGTTCACGGGAAAATCCCACAATCCGTCGCGCCCGGATACAGACTTGCCGAACGAGTCGTCGAGCCTGCGATGGTTCGATTCAACGAGGTCAATCGACCGGGCGCTGGGAGTCGATTTCGACATGGAAGTGCGGGACCAATTGAAACGGCCGGCGCATTGGAACGCCGGCCGGTCGATCGACTCGAACTACGGTTGAACTACCAGGCGAAGTGCGAGAAGGCCTTGTTGGCGTCGGCCATCTTGATGGTCTGTTCGCGCTTGCTGATGGCTTCGCCTTCGCGACGGAAGGCGGCCATCAGTTCGTCGGACAGGCGTTGCGACATCGGTCGACCGCTCTTGCTGCGGACGGCCGCGATGATCCAGCGAATCGACAGCGACAGTTGTCGCTTCGGCTTCACGGGAATCGGCACCTGGTAGTTGGCACCGCCGACCCGCCGTGAACGCACCTCGACCGACGGCTTCACGTTCTCGACGGCCCCGAGGAAGACCTGGAGCGGGTCGATGTCCGGCATGCGCTTCTTGATGAGGTCCATGGCCCCGTAGAAGACGCGCGTGGACGTGGCCTTCTTGCCGTCCCACATCATGCAGTTGATGAACTTGCTGACGAGTTCGTTGTTGAACCGGCTATCCGGCTTCAAGTGCGTGTAACTGGCGGTAAAGGTCTTTGACATAGTTGCTCTCGGCTTTCGGCGGTCGGCCCTCGGCCAGACCGCCAAGCCCAAGGATCAAATGCGGGTTAAGCTGCCGACCGATGGCCGACGGCGGAAAGCAATTACTTACCGTCTCGCTTGGCCCCGTACTTCGACCGGGCTTGCTTGCGGTCCGGCACGCCCTGCGAGTCGAGGACGCCGCGGACGATGTGGTAGCGAACGCCCGGCAAATCGCGGACGCGACCGCCGCGCACCAGGACGATCGAGTGCTCTTGCAGGTTGTGGCCTTCGCCCGGGATGTAGGCCGTGACTTCCGTGCCCGTCGAGAGTCGCACGCGGGCGATCTTCCGCAGCGCGGAGTTCGGCTTCTTCGGGGTCATCGTCTTGACCTGCAGGCACACGCCGCGCTTCTGCGGACAGCCGAGCATGGCCGGGTGCTTCGGCTTGGACCGCTGCACGCGTCGCGGAGTTCGGATCAACTGATTGATCGTCGGCATGAAGAAATCCTGACGCCGCGGGTCGGCCCGGGCGGTCGTGTCTCGTTCGGCCCCTCAAAAAGGGGAAGCAAGTATTCTGAAAGTTGGTCGGGCGGTTGGAAAGGGGCGCGAGCGGATTTTTTGGAAAGGGGACACAGATTTCCCAATCCTTGCACTCACCGCTCCGGCAGATTACCGTCGACGCCAATCAACCCTGCGCTTGCGATAAGTGCCGTCCTCGTAACACGAGACCGTTCAGTCGAAAGTGCCCTACGACGGTCTCGACGGCTCGGGCGACGCCGCAGTTCGGTTTCACGACTGCTTCCGCTTCGACGGCCCCGCCACCTTCGTCGTTGGGAGTGCCCGCCGCTTGTTCTCGACCGCTTCGGACTTCGCCAGTTCGTAGAACTCGTGCAACTTCGACTGCAACAGAGCCTTGTCCGGCAACCGCGTCTGGTACTCGGAGACAAGAGCCGGCGACATGCTGCGGCTCAGCGCGTACTCGACCACCTCGTGATTCTTGGTCGCGCAGAGGAGCACCCCGATGGATGGTTGCTCGTGCGGCTTCCGCACGTCCCGGTCGAGGGCTTCGAGGTAGAACTGGAGCTTGCCCAGGTGCTCCGGCTCGAACTCGACCACCTTAAAGTTCGACGGCGACCAGGCCGTTGAGCGCCCGGTTGAAGAAGAGCAGGTCGAGATAGAAGTCCCTCCCGCCGACCTGGAGGGGGTACTGGCTGCCGACGAAGCAGAAGTCCCGGCCGAGTTCAATCAGAAACTTCCGGAGCTGTTCGACCAAGCCCCGTTGCAGGTCGTCCTCGGAGTGACTCGGGGGCAGGTCGAGGAACTCAACGAGGTAACTGTCCTTGAAGACGGCGGCGTCCGCATGCGACTCCCGGAGTGGTGGCGGCGAGAGTTTGGTCGGCGACAGCACCACTCGCTCGAACAGCGCGGCGTTGATCTGCCGTTCCAATTCGCGGCTCGACCAGCGTTCGGTGGTCGCCACGCGGAGGTAAAACTCCCGCTCCTCGGGCCGCTTCGATTTCCCCAAGATGAGCAGATGGTGGGTCCAGGGCAATTGTCGCAGCAGTGCCGCGACTTTTTCGTCTCCGCCGTAGGTTTCAAAGAACTGCCTCATCCGAAATAGGTTAGCGCGGGTGAAGCCGCGCAAGTTCGGGAAACGTTTGGCGATGTGGGCCGCGAGTTGCTCGACGACTCCGTCGCCCCACGCGGCCGATGCGATCTTGCGGCTGATGTACTCGCCGATCTGCCAGTACAGCCCCACTAACTCGTGGTTGACGGCCGCCATGACCCGCGACCGCGCCGCGTCAATCAGGGCAACGATCTCCTCGAAGTCGCCCTCAGCCGGGGCGACCAGCTTCTGCGCGGAGCGGGCGAAGGCCTTCGCGACTTTGTTGGGTTGCTTTTTCTTTTCAGCCATGTCCGCTCCCCATAGGCCGGACATTAGCAGCACACGTGGGCGTAGG
>JANLUE010000721.1:0-4684 GCA_031363325.1 Gemmataceae bacterium | reverse complement strand
TACCAGCACGGCTGGGAAGACCGTGGCCCGGAAGCCGTCGCCTGCGGCGAGCGTCTGATCGACGAATACTACGTCGTCGAGAACTGGCCCGCCGTGGAGAAACTGTTCGATCGGGCCGAGCAACTTCTGGCTCCGCCGCGCTCGGCCGAGGCGGGGAGATTCTTCAACTATGCCCTGAACTGCGGCTCCGACTTCCTGCCCCCCGAACGCAACGACGCCCTCGCGGACCGCGCCTGCCTGCTCTTCGCCCGACACTTGCGTGCCGACGCCGATCGCTCGGTCGATGCCGCGAAGACGGTGGGCGTTCTGTTTGGCCGCGATGGCCCTTGGTCCGGCCCGGTCGTTCGCGACGCCAGCTTCGCCGTGCGACCCAGGGGTCGTCGCCAAACGGGATCGATGCCGACGCTCGACGTATCGCCCGTCCGACTCGCGGACGGTACGACGGTTGCCGCGATCGTCGCCCAAGATTCGCGCGACGTGATCGTCGCCACGACGCACGCGGTCGTCTGCTGGCGACCGGACCAGGGCCGCGTCGTGCCGGTGTGCAAGTCGCTCGGCCGCGATGTTCTGGGCCTGGCCGCCGACCCCGACGGCCAGATGATCTTCGTCCTCTTCGGCGAAGGCAAGGAAGTCTACGTGACGAGCTTCCAGGGCGATCGATATTGCCATCCCGTCGGCCGATGCAAAATCGAAACCGACCCGGACACGCGGGGCCGACATTACCTGATGCCCACGGCCGTTCGCAGGAATGGCGACGTGCAGATTCTTCTCGATTCCGACGGAAATCGCCAGATGTTCTTGGGCCTTCACCTTCGGCCAGTCGCCGCAATTCCGGCACTTGCAGCGGGATCACAGACGCAAATGCTTGCGACAACTGACCAAGATTTGTGGGAGTTGAGTACGAATGCAATGAAGCACTATGCCGATCCGCCACGCCCACTATTTCACACATGGCAGCCCCCCTGGCGGCCGGCGATCCCGATCGGCAGTTCGCTCACGGTTCCGATCGTCGATTGGTCGGCGACGGCCGGGGTGTTGCAAGTCGCCGGCACGGACCGGAAAGGCAACCTGTACTGGTCGCAGTTCGATGCGAACAAGGGAGCCACGCCGGACATGCTTACGGCGACTCAGACGCACCCAGCCACGTTCATGGCCGCTTGCCTCGAGCGGCCGGGGCACGTTTGCGCGGCGACACGGTCGAATGAGATTCACCGATTTCGTGTCGGCGCGACCGGCTTCCACCCGCGCACGGCCGCGTGTCGAATCGAGTTGCCGGCCCCGGTCGTCGCCCTGCTTGGCCGAGCTCATGCCGACGGTGTCGTCGCGATCTTCGACGATGGCTCGGCCGCCTTGTTGCCGCCGATTCGCGGGTGAGTTCGCTCACGCCGCCCCAGTTCGCTCGATCGCGCCAAATACGCGTTCCAGGCCGCGTCGAGCTTCGTCGCGAAAGCGCCGAAACCCGTAGCCGCCAAGCCGCAGGGCTCGACGGTGCTTGACCCACACCGCGAGCAAGGTCGCTCGCAGTAGCGTTCGCCAGGCAGTACGTCGAATTCGCAAACTCCAGCGCGTTCGGCCGGCCCACAGGAAGCCGAATCGTTCGATGTGGAAGTGCACGTGGCGCCGTTCGTCGCGTAAAAGTTGGGCGCAGATCGCCCGCAGGACCGGGCAATCGCTCGCGGACCGGATCGCCCGGTAGTACACCTCGCCGATCAGCTCGGCCGTCAACAGCAAGACGAGCAAAGTCTCGAGACCGAGCAACCGGCGGGCTCGGCGAAAGACGAAATCCGTCCACGAGTGGCCGATCACGTCGGCACCGGCGTGCTTCAAGAATCGGGCCAGGTATGCGGCGTGTCGGCCTTCTTCGGCGAAGAACAAACGCACCGCTTCGCCGTAGTGCGCGTCTCCAATCCGGCGTGCGTAGGCCTCGGCCCGCGCCCGGCCATGTCGGCCCTCCGAGCTTTCGCCGAGTTGGAAGTCTTGGAGCGATCGGATCAGGATCGACCGGGCCGGTTCGGCGATGTGGACGCCCCGGGCCCACGGGATCGGCAATTGCCGATCGACGTTGGCCAGGAAGTGCGCGCACCAGTGGAGCGAGTTGGCTTCGGAGTCGAAGGCGGTTCGTTCCACGAGTTCGGCGATCATGCTGGCTCCTCGAAATAACTTTGTAATGCAAAGTAAATGGCCAAAGAAAAGGCCGGCGTCGGCCGACCATTGTGGGAACAAAACTACGCGGGCTTCCAGCGCTTGCGGAACGCCGGCTCGGCGACGGGCACGGCGTCCTTCAAAACACTTTCCAAGACGTTGATGTATTCTCGAAACCGCGCGCGACCCGCTTCCGTGATCCGCACGAGCGTTTGCGGCCGATTGCCGGCCTTGCCCTTCCAAATTTCAACCAGCCCGGCCGACTGCAAGATGGTCAGGTGTCGATTCAGGTTGCCATCCGTGAGGGCGCACAAATCTTTCAGTTCGTTGAACACGATGCCATCGGGCCGGCCGACGAGGCTGGTCAACAAGCCGAGCCGGGCCTTCTCGTGGATGATTCGGTCGAGCCCGTCGTAGGCGTATCGGCCCGGTTCAGGATTCGATTCGGCCATCGGTCCGCTCCAGGGTCCAGTACAGGACGGCGGCCGCGAGCAACTGGCCGACACCGAACGTGCCGGCCATCGCCCACGGAGCGAGCGCGAATTCACCGCGAGTCGTCGCGAGCACGGCGATCCCCGCGACCAAATAATACGCGCCGACGACGAACGCCGGTCGGGGCAACAATCGGCACGAGGCGAACACTCCCTGGCTGAAGAACACTTGCCACAAGCCGGGGAGAAGCCAGGCGTTTTCCGGGGCCACGCGGATCAACACCGCCGTCACGCTCGCGGCCCCGACGAGGCACGGCAGGAACTGGCCGATCGCGAGCCACGTCACCGGTCGCGTCGCCGAGGCGCCGGCCATTCGGTCGCGCAAGAAC
This sequence comes from Gemmataceae bacterium, assembly GCA_031363325.1. Classification (GTDB taxonomy): domain Bacteria; phylum Planctomycetota; class Planctomycetia; order Gemmatales; family Gemmataceae; genus SIAJ01. The sequence goes on along the minus strand of JANLUE010000721.1, from coordinate 1,722 downwards.
ATCGCCAAGCCGGCGGCCGCGATACTCAGAAACGCGACCGCCGACCAAAGCCCAACGTAGGCCGCGACGTTGTCGACGGGGCGCGGCACCAGATACGGTTGCACGAACCCGCCGACGATCGCGAACACGGCCGACGCGGCTACGGGGACGGCCCGGTAGCCGCGAAACACTTCGGTCGCGGCCATGCGCCGGCGGATCGTGGCGATGCTGTCAAGCGCTTCGCGAAGTTCCATGGACGGGAGCCTCACTAACTTTGTAGTGCAGAGTTTAGCGGCTCGGGAGTAGCGTGTCAAGCCCCTAACCACGTTCGACGATGGCTGCCTTCGAGTCCCGCCCCTTGCTTGCTCCCCATTGACCGGCGAATAATACTCTCATCTCTCCTTGGAGCCGACCATGCCCTCCTACGAAGATTACGCGTTTCCGAATCGACCCCGACGGCATCGCGAATCCCCAACCGCTTCCTGGGCTATCGCCATTGCCTTGATCTTGTTGGTCCTCGGCGGCGGGCTGGCGCTCGGGTACTTTCTGTTTCGCGGCTCGAAGCACTCGGCCAACGATGCGGAGGCGCAACTCCGGGCCGTCACGCCGCGCGGCGACCGCGACGCCTTCGAGCAAGAACGCATCCGCGTCTTCAAAGACGTCAGCCCTGGAGTCGTGAACGTCGACACCTTGCGCATCCAGCGGACCGGGTATCTCGGCCAGACCGAGCGGCAGCAGGGAACTGGGTCCGGGTTTGTCTGGGACGACCAGGGGCGGATCGTCACGAACTTCCACGTCGTGCAGGACACATTGCAGATCAGTGCTTCCGGCGAGATCACGATCAAGGCGTCGGCCACAGTCCGCGTCACGCTGCCCGACCAAACCGCCTGGAACGCACGGCTCGTCGGCGTGGCTCCGGACAACGATCTGGCCGTCGTGCAGATCGACGCGCCGGCCGACAAACTCAAAGCCTTGCCCGTTGGTTCGTCGAGCGACCTCGAAGTCGGGCAGACGGTGTACGCGATCGGCAATCCGTTCGGCCGCAGCCTGACGTTCACTCACGGGATCATCAGCGCGCTGGACCGCGAGATTCAATCGGTCACCGATCGCCCGATCACTGGCGTCATTCAGACCGATGCGTCGCTGAACCCCGGCAATTCGGGCGGTCCGATGCTCGATCGCGAGGGTCGACTAATCGGCGTGAACACGGCGATCACTTCGCCAACGGGCGGCAACGTGGGCATCGGCTACGCGATCCCGGTCGACACGGTGAACCAGGTCGTGACGCAATTGATCCGCACGGGTCGACCGGCGAAGCCGGCCCTCGGCGTCGTACTCTTGCGCGAACGCGATACGCGGGCGCTGGGTCACGAGCGCGGCGTGATGATCGCCGAGATTCGACCGGGTAGCGCGGCCGCGAAGGCGGGCCTATTGGGGTTTCGCGTGAATGCGATCACCGGACGGCAACAGGCGGGCGACTTGATCCTGGCCATTGATGGCGAACCGGTCGCGGGAATTGGCGACTTCGAGAAGTTGATGGCGAAAAAGAAAGTGCAACAGGCGATCCGCCTGACCGTTCGACGCGGCGACGCGGAACAACAGTTGACGGTGACCCTCGAATCGGCGACCTGAAAGCTAACCTTCCGCCCCCTCGAGCGCCTCGATCGTTTCCGACAGATGCGTCAGCGTTGGGTTGGTCTGCAGCGCGAGTCGGAATGCGCGCAGCGCCGCGCGGGGTCGGCG
>JANLUE010000696.1:0-3705 GCA_031363325.1 Gemmataceae bacterium | reverse complement strand
CCTTGCGACTGACAACGAGGTTGCGCTCGGATGGCACAACTTCGGCGATGAGGCACAGGAGCTTCTGATTGACATACGGCTCGGTGTTCTCGACGCGGTACATGTCGATCTGGCTGATCGGCATGAAGCCGCGGATGCCGTTGACCTCGACCGAGAGGCCGCCCTTGTTGGTGCCGGTCACGCGGGCCTCGACCACCTGGCCAATTTGCACGCTGGACCAGTCGACGTGTTGGGCCGCCCCCTGACGGGTGAGTTTCAGAACGCCGTTCGCACCGTCGTATCCTTCGACATTGAACTCGACTTCGTCGCCAATCTTTGGCGGCGCGTCGAATTGCGTGATCGGCATGAACCCCTGGCTACGTCCGCCGGGCACATCGATGAATACGTCCTGGCCGTGGATCGAAATGATCCGACCCTTCTTGCGGCTGCCGGCCTCTTTCGGCGTCTGGGCGGCCTGCATCGCCTGTTGCTTGGCGGTCTCGGCGTCGTGTTGAATCTCCGTCTCGAACCCCGACATCGCGGCCGCCAGATCGGCTTCGATGTCCTTGTCCAGATCGTTGAGTCGAAGGTTCGTCGTCAGCGACGTGAAGTCGAGTTGTGGCCGATCCGGCTGCTTGGGTCGATCGCGGAACGGCTTCTTGCCGCGCGGCGGCGGGCCGCCGGGCTTCGGCGGTTCGACCGGCTTCGGGGCTTCGGCGACCGCGATTGGCGAAGTCGCTTCGATCGGCGCGCTGGGGGTCGGTTCAACAACGGGCGCGGAAGGGGTCGGCTCAGTCATGTTGGCATCGAGAGAGAGTGATATGGTTGGCCGCACGCGGAGCATCGTCGGGCGATGAAGATGCTCCGCGCCACGGAACTATTCGCCTTCGTACGTGTCGTCGTTCAGGCGAACGACTTTCGACACGATGTTTTTCAAGTCGTCGTCTTCAACGGGCCGACAGACGCGGAAGCCGACCTGATCGTAATTGGTCAACCACCAGATGCTCTGGGGTTCTTGCGGGTCGGCCTTCATCCACTTGCGGTCCGAGCGACGCCGGGCGGCACTGCGGATGTCCTTCGCTTCGTCCTTGAAGTGCCCACCGCGAGCGACGTGGGCCCACTTGTTCTCGGTCGGTTTGATCACCGGCGAAAGAACGAAACCATCGACCAGCGCCAACTTGTTGAACCGCGTGTACGCGTCAGCCAGATGATGATCGAGGCACCATTCCATGACGTTGCCATGCATGTCGTGGATCCCCCAGGCGTTCGGCTTCTTCGTGGCGACTTCGTGCGTCGTCTTGCGCGCCCCCTCGGGCGGTTGCGAGTTCGCGGCGTACCACGCGTAATCGTCGAGCTTGCCACCCGCGGGCAGCGCGTGGGGCGTGGTCGTCCCGGCCCGGCAGGCGTACTCCCACTCGGCCTCGGTCAGGAGGCGGTACGGCTTGCCGGTGGTCTTGGTCAGCCATTCGCAATATTTCATCGCCGCGTGATGCGTCATGCAGATGGCTGGCTTCTTGTCGCGTTCGTGGCCGTAGGTTTCATCGACATAGGGCTTGGTCGGCTTCGAGACGGCGTCGGCCGGGGTCTTCGGCTTTGGGGCTTCCTTGGCGTCCTTCTTTGGCTCACCCTTTTTGGGTTCGCCATCCTTGCGAACGTCTTGCTTGCCGTCGGTGGCGGACGGCTCCTTCTTCTCCTCACCGTCTTTCTTTTCAACGCCCTCGGCCGCGCCGTCCTTGAGCGAATCGTTGTTCAGCCGGAAGTACAGGTCGTACTCGTCCCAGGTCACTTCGCACTTGCCGATCCAGAACGGCTTCAAGCGAACTTTGACCTGCGGCCCTTCGTCCTTGCCACGGCCAACCTCCGTGCTCGGCGAGCCCATCACGAACTCGCCCCCGGGGACGGCCACCATGTCGAAGTTCACCTTCGACCCATCCGAACCGACCAGGTGCTCGGTATAGTTCTGATGGTTGGTCTTCGGCTTGGCGACGCGGGTGGTCGCGGGTTGGGCCAGGGCGATGCCAACGGTAAATCCTGCGATCGTCAGGCTGGCGGCCAGATACGTGCGACGGAACATGGTTCACTCTCGACGGTATTTTCACCGACATCGGCAACGGTGCATTCTATGACTCGCCAACTCGGATTTCTCGCGCTTTTGGGCCTTCCCGGACTGAATTTGGCCGCCGACCCGGCCCGATTCGAGTACGAGGAGCCGCAGATGGGCACCAAGTTCCGGGTCGTTCTCTACGCCCCGGACAAGGACACCGCCGACCGGGCGGCCAAGGCGGCGTTCGCCCGCGTGGCGGAACTCAACCGCGTGATGAGCGACTATATGGCCGACAGCGAACTCTCGGTTCTCTGCAAGAAGAGCGCCAAGGAACTGGCCGGGCCGATCAAGGTGAGCGACGAACTGTTTTTTGTTTTGGCGAAGGGACGAGCGGTCTCGGAACTCTCGGACGGCGCGTTCGATGTGACGATCGGCCCCGTCATTCGTTTGTGGCGCCAGTCCCGCAAGGATCGCCGACTTCCCGATGAGGACGCATTCAAGTCGGCCCTGGCTCGCACGGGCTACAAGAAGATGGAACTCGACCCGAAAGCGAAAACCGTGGACCTGAAAGTGGTTGGCATGCAACTCGACCTCGGGGGCATCGGCAAAGGCTACGCGGCCGACGAGGCGTTGAAGGTCATCGCGAAATCTGGAATCACGAGCGCTCTCGTGGCCGCGAGCGGGGACATCACGGTCTCGGGAGCGCCGCCGGGCAAGCCGGGTTGGCGCATCGACATCGCGCCGTTGCCGGGCCAAACCGAACAACGCCAACTGCTGTTGAAAGACGCGGCCGTTTCGACTTCGGGCGACGCCGAGCAATTCGTCGAAATCGCGGGCACTCGCTACTCGCACATCGTCAACCCGAAGACGGGGATCGGCCTCACGGGACGCCGAAGCGTGACCGTCGTCGCGCGCCGCGGCATCGAAGCGGACAGCTTGACGAAGATGGCGAGCATCCTGCCACCGGACGAGGCGATCGAAAAGATTGAGCAAATCGACGGGGCCGCGACGTTCATCGTGGTCGGCAAGGACGCGAAGGAATCGAAACGGTTCGCGGGGTATCTGGCGGAGAAATAAGCGATCAGCGATCAGCCCAATTTTGTGCCGCTTGCCGCGTCGACAATCGCCGCGAAGGCACCGTTGTCGACATAAATTCGACGCGTGTCGAGTTCCGCAAGGTCGGCAACCGACACTACTCACGTTTGAACTCGACGGCCCACTTCTCGCCGCGCGGGTTCGTGCCGCCAGCCGAGATTTTGCCGTCTTTCAGCGTCCACGTCACCGCGATGCCCGTCGACCAGGAGATCGCCACGCGTTCGCCGGTGCGAGTCCAGGTGCCCTTGCCCGAGAGGCCGTTCGCCGCCGTGTTGGTCACGGACCCGTCGGCCGCGAACACGACCGTGACCGCGACCTTCATTTCGCCCTGGGTCGTCTGGCCTTTCCACGTGCCGACGAGGTCGGCCTTGTCGAGCCGAGCGCCCGTGGCCTTCACGCGTTGCTCGATGGCGACGAGCGCCTTGTCGAGTGCCTGCGCCTTGACCTCGATTGCGTCGCCACGAGCCCGGTAACCGGCGAGCGCTTCGGCATAGACCGCCCGGTCGGCGCGGGCCTTGCGAATTTCGTCGTTGAGCGCCTTGGCGCGGGCGTCGAGTTCCGACTGGGCGGCCGACTGGGTTTTCAAC
>JANLUE010000690.1:0-13266 GCA_031363325.1 Gemmataceae bacterium | reverse complement strand
AGCAAATGGCAGTTCGATAAGGGGCCAATCCTACTGCCCACTCACCGCCTGGCGGGCTTGCGCCTTCAAGCCGCTGAAACGCGGTTGCCATTCGCTTTCCGCCAACTGTTTCATTAGCTTGCGGCTGTCGGCGATTTGGTTCTGCTCGCGCAGGTACGTCGCTCGATCCCACAGGAGCTGGGCGTTCGTTGGCTCGGCGGCGAAGGCCATTTCGTAGCACTTGTCCGCCAGCTTCCAGTTGCCTTCCTGACGGACGCTCCAGGCGAGCGAAATCCACGGGGCCGATTCGTTTGGTTTCACGGCGAGCGGCGTCGTCGCGTAATCCCAGGCCAACTCGACCGCCGCCTCGCCGCCGACCTTTCGCAAGATCGTCGCCACGCGGTTCGGCACGTCCGGAGCCTCCGGGTCCAGGTGCCGCCAGCGGTCGGCCGCTCGCACGACGCGGGCAATCAGGTCCTTCGGCGGCGTCACCTTGAGCGACGTCGAGGCGTCGGCAAGCCATTCGTAATGGCCCAGCAGTCGGCCATAGTCGTTGCGGATCGGCTGCACGTCGAACACTTCGGGCAGGTCGGCGTACTCGAAGTCGAGCGCGGTCTCCAGGCACTCGATCGCCCGCACACTGTCCTTGCGGTTGTCCGCGATCTGCGACGCCAATCGCCACAGGCCGGGGGCTTGCGCCAGGTCGGCGTCGGCGAGCAATTCCCGGACGAGTACGTCGGCCCGGTCGAATCGACTCGTCGCGTTCAGGAAGTGGATCGCGGCGAGGTTCGTGAGCGGCCGTTCCTCGTCGGTGATCTCTTTCAGGGCCGATTCGAGCAATGCGTCGGCCATCGGCGTGTCGCCGAGCTGGTAGCATTGCCAGGCGAGCGTGACGATCACCGGGCGGGCCTTTTTCTCGGCGCACTTGGCGGCCGTCTGACGCATCAACTTCGCCCAGTCGTCCTGCGAGCCCTTTTCGAGCACGCTCTTGAACGAGGCGTCGAGCGGCGGCAACAGGCCGTCGTTCAACGCGTCGGCATAGAGCTTTTGGAACTTCGCTTGCGCCTGGGCACTCAGGTCGAGGATGCCTTCGCCGGCCCGCCCGAGGCAACGGGCCTCCTCGTAGCGGGCCGCGTACTTCATCGGCGACTTCTCGACGAGGACGCCCCAAACCTTCGCCACGTCGCGGAAGGCCGAGTGATTCGGGCAGCGATCTTGAACCAAGCCCAATGCACACCACCCCAGGGCGTTGTTGGCGTTGTGTTCCGCGAATTCGAGCACGCGAGCCCGCTCGCCATCGCGTTGCCAGTACGGGTCGTTGCCAATGTGCCCGCCGTTCCAGCGATCCACGACTTCGCGGAACGCCGTCAGTCGGCCGAGGAAGGTGTTCGCCTTCGGGTCGCGTGGGCCGGTACCCATTCGCGCTTGCCATTCGTGGAGTTCGCCATCGAACAGCCACCACAGGTAGCGAACGAGCGGTTCGGCCCGGTTTTTCATGTAGATTTCGTCGAAGTGCCAACTGCGTGGATTCGCGTTGGCGGCGGCCATCAGAGTGAAGAACCCGATCCGGTAGTCGCCCTTCTCGCGGAAGCACGCGGCCCACACGCGTGAGACGTTCGTGCCGTTGTTGGCCGCGAACTCGCAGGCGAGCAGCCGCATCGCCGCGTCCGCACTCAAGTAGGAGTGGCACGCGTTGCGATCGCTCCCCAGATCCTGATTGGCGTCGAGTTCGAGTTCCGTGTAAGTCTGCTCGCGGCTCCGCAGGGGCAACGGCAGCACGACGAGCTTGTCGGCCAGCGGGCGCAGGTCGGGAGCTGTGCCGGCCTTCACGTTGCGCTTCGCCTTGCCAATTTCCTTGCCTTTCGAATCGAACGCCTTGATCTCGTCGGCCGAGTACGCTTCCCGGCCCGCGAGCTTCGTTTCCTTCAGGCCGTCCGCGTTCAAGACCCAGCGCCGTTCGGCCAGGCGGTTGCCGGCGAACACGAGGTGCAATTCGTACCAGGCGAGCGGCTCGTCGTCGGTCCGGTCGAGGATCGGCACGATGGCGACCGTGTGGTCGTCGATCGCCTTGACGTTCGTGCCGTGGACGAAGTCCTCGGCCGGCGGGACAAAGTCGGAGACGAGGTCCGACAGGAACTCGCGGTGGAAGCGCGTCACAAGTCGCTTGGCCCCGACGCCGATCTCCGGGTACAGGTGCCACAGCGTCGTGCCGTCGCAAACGACCCGTTCGTGCAACCCGAAGGCGAGCGTTCGTTCGTAAGCGTAGCGGCCGGCCCCATCGTGATGGAACGCGAGCGTCGCCATGTCGCCGATCGGGATCAACGTGGTCCGCCACTCATTCGTGCGAGCCGCGTCGATGATCCGGCGGGCGGCCGGGTCGATCGTGCCACGTTTCGAGCCGAACCGCGGCGCGGCTTCGGCTTCGAGGACCGCCCGCACGTCGGCCGGGCTCGACGACATGCCGGGGGCATAGGCGACCAGGTCCGAGAAGCCCCGCAGGTTGCCGTTGTAACTCGGGCGCGTGTAGTACGTCGGGGCGGTCGAGGCGGCGTTCACGACTCGCTTGTTAGAAAGGAGCCGCTTGCCAGCTCTCTTGCCGGTCAATGAATCCGACGGGGTCGCTGCGTCGAAAAACTGCATACCAGCATCTACAAAACCGCGTTGCGCCACCGTTCCGTTCATGCCGAGCAGAAAGCTACCCGTTTGCGATTCCTGGACTTGCTTGAGAACTTCGTCGAAGCTGCCATTCGTCTGCTTGAAGAAGACTGGAGCGGCCCCATTGGTTTCCATGCCGAGAGCCAACTTGCGCCACTCATTGGCAACTTTCACTCTTACTAGTTCATCTCTCGAAGATCGGGCTCCGAGTGTCCAGTTGTGCAATTTCAAATCGGCTTCGTCATGGAATGAGGGCGATGTACCGAACGCGGTCACTACGCCAGGCTCTGCGAAGTCCATGGCCGCAAGCGTCGGCCGATTCAGGCCAATGACATTGCCCGAGAAATCGCGGCCGTTGGTGTACCCGAATCGATTGAGACTGATACCGTCCGACTCCATGAAAAATTTGGTCAATTGTTCGCGCCGATCGCGTGTGCTCGACACGCGTGGCGCTTCGTCCATCCACTGGCGAATCTCCTTGAGATCCCAGTTCCGCGTGCCGCCAGTACGCCCGCCCATCATCTTTTTGGCTTTGTCCAACTTCCTGAAGTTGGCGAAAGAAACTTCGCGATCGGCAAGCTTCACGCGACCATCCGACAGATTCTTGCTTAGTTCCTCAACTTCGCTGCTACTTCGCTTCCATCGTTCAGCGCCGAGCTGAGCTTCCAGCGGGTTGTCTGCGCCGCTCATTACTCCGTCGAGGTCACCGAGATTCGGCGAATCCTCGGAGATCGGCATGGCGAAGTACCCGTGCAGGTTCTGCCCGGCCGTCGCGTTCGGCGCGTCGGCGTTCGCCTGACCGGGGACGGCCAGGAACATCGGGGCCTGCCGGGTCAGGATCGTCGGGATGATCTGGTTTTCGTGGGGCTTCTGGCCTTTCAGATCCACGCTGCCGGCCGGGCGGTTCGGGTCGGGCACGTAGACGACCGGGATTTTCGGCGGGCAGGGGTACATCGCCCAGTGGTCCTTGCGACCACGATCGACGTTGAACGTCCTGTACATTTGCTCGTTCTCAAGCACAAGCAGCGAGGTGAAAGGCGTCATCACGTACATGGCCTTCGACAGGTCCGTAATCGTCTTGCGGTTCGCCTGACTGTTGTCGGCGAGCAAGCGATCGATCTCGAGCTTGGCCCACGTGCGCGGCAAGTAAGCGGCCCCCGACTCGACTTGTTCGACTGGTAACGTTCGCGTGAACGGCTGGCCGTCGAGCGTGCCCTGGATCGTGATCGATTTCGGTGCCCCCTTGGTCACGTTCGCGACGGCCGCGAACTCTTCACCATGGGCGAGCATGTTGCTGAACGTCAGGAACTTGGCCGCCTCGCAATCGACGCGGACGTTGAGCAATCGCGGGGCGTTGAGCGTCGAGGCGATCTCGAAGCCGCGCCAGTTGATCGGTTCGTCCGGGTTCACCTGAGTGAACAGCCCCCCGGTGCGTTCGGCCGCGACCTTCATGAACGCCGGCGAGACTCGCTTGCCGACGCCGATGCCGACGTAACGCACCCCCTCGGGGATTCGCTTCACGAGTTCGTCCGCCCGCTGTTCGCCGATCGACGCGACCCCGCCGCCGACATGGACCAGATGCGGATTCGTGCCAACCCGAAGCATCGGCGTGACTTCGGTGAGCGCTTCGTCCAGATTCGTGGCGCCGATGAGATGAGCGCGTTCGAGCCAGGCGATCGCGCGGGCGACGTTCTCTTCCGTCGCGAACTCCGGCTCGTTGTGCCACTTGCGAACCCGAGTTCCGACCGTGAGGACCGAGAACGTGTCGTCGTGTTCGGCATGGGCGAGCAGCGAGCGAATCACTTCAACTTGCGCCCGGGCGACGAGTGGGTCGCGGGCGGCGGATGATTCGAACAGGATCACCCAGTCGCGGCGTTCGCGACGCGGGGCGCTCGGCAAGTCCGGCCGATAGCGGACCATCAGGTATTTCTGGCCATCGAGTTCGCCACTCGACCAGCGCGTCGATTCGTTCGCGGCCGAATGGTCGGCGAACGACAACACGATGTCGCGATCGATCTTGATGTTCTTCGCCTCGTCCGTGAGGACCAGGTCCTCGCCCTTGACCGTGTGCTTCGCGTTCGGGTGCGAGAGCGACTGGGCGGAGAGCTTCGCCCCGTCCTTCACCACGGCCTGGAACGACCATTGATTGACCAGGGCAAGCGTGTGCCCGGCCGGGAACCGATAGGTCGTCCCGCCGTACAGCACGGGCAAGCGTTGCGAATAACTCAGGACGATTCGCTTTTCCTGACGCGCTTCGAGCGGGAAGACGCGCATCTTGAACACGCTGCCATCGACCCATTCCAGTAGAGCCGGGTCGCGGTTCTGGTAGCGGATCGTCTCGTAGACGTTGCGGGCATGATCGCTCTCGGCCATGCCCCCTTCCATCAGATCGCCATCGACGTACATCGCGAGGCGAGACAGCGACGCGTCGGGCGGGAGCGGGAAGTAGAACGTCCCCTCCATGCGTTGGTTCTCGCTGTTGAAATAGGTCTGATCGATCGTGGTGCGTGCGAAGCCGTCCTCGATGTGCACGTCGACGTGGAACTTTACCATCTGCAATTTGGCTTCCTGGCCGTACGGATCGACTGCCACGAGCGAGCCACCGCTGTATCGGCCGGCCGGCACGAGCGGCGACTCGGCGGCCGCCATCAGGTCGCGGGTCCAGTCGAGCGCGGCCGAGGCCCGCGGCCCGACGGTCGGCTTGTCGCCCCCGGGGGCCAGTTCCTGGCCGGTCGTGAGCTTGGCGTCGAGGCCAGTCACTTCGACCTTGCCCTGCGTGACCAGCACGCCGGTGCCAAGGTCGCTCGCCGTCACGGCGAACTTGGTCCCGAGCGCGGTGACCGCCCGTTTGGCCGTCTCGACGATGAAGCGATCCGCTTCGGACTTGGCCGGGATCGCCTCGACGAAGACTTCACCCTTCGCGAGTTTGATGTGTCGATCGCGGGTGATCTCGACCTTGGTATTTTGATTGAGATAGACGAGCGAGCCGTCCGGCAGGACGACCCGGCGCTTCTCGCCGGCGGCCGTCGTCGCGGTCTCGCCAACGGCCAACGCGGCCGTCTTCGGTGCATCGGGCTTGGCCCGTGGGTTCATGCCGAAGCGAGTGAAGGCGTCGCTCGCCTGACTCGGCGACTCGATCGGCGAATGCGGCTTGTCGTGACGGAAGGCGATCAGCCCGACCGCGATAAGCACCCCGGCGGCCAACGCGGCCGGCAACGGGGCGGACAGGTTGCGCCGCCAATTCGACGGCTCGCTGGTCGCGGGCCGAATCGGCTCTGGCAGTTTCTGCGCGACGGCCGTCGCCGTTCGACGAGCGGCCTCTCGGCGCGGCTCGAACGTCGCCGTCAAGTCGGCGTGTTGAGTCTGGAACGCTTCGGCCGTCACCGCGTTGTCCGATGATTCGGCGCACCAGGCAGTTAATTCGGCTTGCTGCATCGCCGTCAACGGCCCATCGAGCCGGGCGGACAGCAAGCTCAAAGCTTCGTCATGTGTCATGTTCGGTCTCCGACGAATTCGGAACCGATTCACCACAAAGGACACAAAGAACACAAAGTAAATCAAACCAAATTGTTTTTACTTTGTGTTCTTTGTGCTCTTTGTGGTGAATGGTTTGTCGTTTTTGTTAACCCGCAATCACCATTCGCTCGCGCAACATGGCTCGCGCTTTTGTCAATCGGGCGTTGATCGTCGCGGCGGAGACGCCGAGCAGGTCGCCCAGCTCGCGGTACGTCGCGTCGCCGTAGTAGTACAGCATCACGGCCTGGCGGAGCGTCTCGGGCAGGCGCTCGACTTCGGCCATCAGGCGGTCGCGTTCTTCGAGGTCGGCCGCCCCATTTTCGTCGTCGCTCCGGAGCAACGCTTCGATGGGATGGTCCGGCCCGAGCGTGCTGAACGAGACCGTCTTGCGTTCCTTCGCCTTCAGCCAGTCGAGCGCCGCCCGGCAGGCGATGCCCATCAGCCAGGTGCCGACCTTGTTCGGGTCCGAAAGCGTCTTCAGGGCCCGGTAGCCGCGCAAGAGGGTTTCCTGGGCGAGGTCGTCGGCCACGTCGGCCCGGCGCACCTTGCTGTGGCAGATGGCCGTCACGCGCGCGGCCCAGCGCGACGCGATCTGGGCATACGCGTCGCGAGACCCCGCAAGGGTCGCCCGAACCAGCTCGGCATCGGTCATCCATGGCCCCGGAAGGACGGCTTACCCATGTGGTAGAGCGAGCCGGGGAAGTTAATAGGGTCTGCGGTCGTCGGCGGGCAGCGTGCGGACGTCAGAGTTCAGAGGTTGCGCCTGTACTGAGTACTCAATCTTGAGATCGGCCCGACTTTCGCCGAGTGAATTGCGACCCAGTCGTGTTGGACTCCTGAAATGCATCGCGCCCTCGGCAACGGCCGACATGATACTTCATTGGACGCGAGCCATTCCGAGCACGCTTCGACAAGGGCCGCAGTTCGATAAGAGAACCACGCATCGTGCAAGTTGAGGCGGCGCGCGACATCCTTGAATCGTTTGAACGCGCCGCGACCGCGGATGGCCGCCGCCAGTTCGTCGGTGGCACGGCCAACTGTTTGTGCGTCAATGAATCGTTCCATGATTCGATAATCGTCGATGCACGTTCGGAACGGAAACTCGATCCAGTCCTTGGAATCGAGGACTTCCGCCAACTTGGCGGCATCCTTTTTCTGCCCCTGCGGCCGATCGATTTGACCATTGTCGGTTTCAGGGCCTTCACCCCAAAGGTCGAGATCGAAATCGTCCAAAGCGGAGTAGAATTCGCCGGTCCGCCGGTTCACGAACAACCGACAACCCTCGGGGGCGACGTCGATTTCGCCAGCGAGTTCGTTCAAAGAAACTGAGGGCATGTCAATCGCCAACCGCCCCAGTCGCTCCGCACTCACGGCGAACCCGCTTTGCCGGGTCGACGCTTGAGTGGCGAACGCCGTTTCGTTTTGGTGGCGGCTTCCGATTTGTCAGGCGATTTGAGTTCACGCTCGAGGTTTGCGATTAATCGGCGCAGCTCGTCCGCCACCTTGCCGTCGCCACGTGGCAGATTGCCCGCTTCGGCCGACGCTATCTCGGCCCGGATTTCGTTTACGGTTCTGCGTCCAATCATTACAGTTTCTCCAGGTTCCTCCTGGAAGAAGTGGGCCAAATTTGGTTCGATCGGGCGGCCGTTGCCCAATCGAACACGGACAATTGAGGCAGCGGTTCGGTCGGTCGGCGGCTGCGCCCGCGAACCGCAAGGCCGTTGCTTCCGAATCCGGCGAACATCACCGCACCGCGTCGCTCAGCTTGATGCCCACGTACTTCGTTTCGAGGTACGCTTCGAGTCCTTCGTGAGCGAGTTCGCGGCCCATGCCGCTTTCCTTCATGCCGCCGAAAGGGCACTGCGGCGTCGCGGGTACCGGGTCGTTGATGCCGATGATTCCCGCCTCCAGTCCCTCGGCCATTCGCCACATGACCGTGATGTCGTTTGTGAACACATAGGCCGCGAGGCCGTAAACCGTGTTGTTCGCGGCCGCGATCACGTCGTCGAGCTTCGAGAAATCGAGCAGCGGCATAACCGGGGCGAACGGTTCGTCGGTCAACATCTTCGCGTCGGTGGAGAGGCCGGTCAGGATCGTGGGCTCGAAGAAATAGCCCTTGTCGAAACGACTATCGCGCTTGCCTCCGGTCAGGAGCTTCGCCCCTTTGCCGGTCGCGTCTTTGACGAGGCCGAGCGTGTTGTCCATCGCCTTCTGCTCGAACATCGGTCCCACTTCGATGCCCGCCTCGAGGCCGTTGCCGATTTTCAATTGCTTGGCCGTCTCGACGGCGACTTCGGTGAACTTCTTCTCGATGTCCTTATGCACAAAGAACCGCGACGGCGAAATACACACCTGGCCGTTGTTGCGAAACTTGCCGATCACCGCCGCCTTGGCGACGGCCTCGGGGTCCGCGTCCGGGAAGACGATGAATGGCGCGTGCCCGCCAAGTTCCAGGCTCAGGCGTTTCACCTGCCCGGCCGCCGCCCGCATCAGTTGCTTGCCGACCTCGGTCGACCCGGTGAAGCTAATCTTGCGAACGATCGGGTTCTCGACAAACTCGTCGGCGATGTCGCGGGCCGGACCCATGATCAGGTTCGCCACGCCCTTTGGCAGGCCGGCCTCGATCAGGCAATCGAACACATTGACCAGCGAGAGCGGCGTCTGGCTCGCGGGCTTGCAGACGATCGTGCACCCGGCGGCGAGGGCCGGGGCAATCTTGCGGGCCTGCAGCGTGATTGGGAAGTTCCACGGCCCAATCGCGCCGACCACGCCGACCGGGTGCTTGATCGTGAGGTGTCGTTTGCCGACCATGCTATTCGGAATCACCTGCCCATATGCGCGCTTGCCTTCCTCGGCGAACCACTCGAAGGTGTCGGCCGAGTGCATCACCTCGCCCTTGGCCTCGGCGAGCGGCTTGCCCTGTTCCATCGTGAGCGTGCGAGCGAGGGCGTCGGCTCGTTCGCGCATCAGGTCGGCCGTCTTCTTCAGAACCTTCGCCCGGTCCCAACTCGTCAGGCGGGCCCACGCGGGCATCGCCCGATGGGCGGCCTCGATCGCGCGCCGACAATCCTCGCGCGTTCCGAAGGCGACTTCGCCGATCGTTTCTTCCGTCGCCGGGTTCGTGACGGCGAGCCGCTTCCCGCCAGTGGCATCGACCCACTGGCCGTCGATGTAGAGTTGGCGATAGGTCCCGGTCGACGGCGCGCTGGACATGATGTGGCTCCTTGAGGATGAGCGGAGATTTTACGGGCGCGACGAGAATCGCCAAACGGCCGAGCCGTTTCCGCTGGACTCTTGGTTCAAGCTTCTGGCAAAGGCTCAAGTCATTTGCTCGTTCGGCGAACCGTCACCCGTACAGCTGGTGAATGCGGCTCCTGCCTGCCCTGATTATTGCGAGCGCCAACAGAATCTTCACTTCGGTTCTCGCTTCCGATCACGACTGAAATTCGATCAGAGAACAGGTGGATTGAGCGCGAAAGCGGCGAGGGTTTTTCAGCGCAAGTGTTCGCGCAGGAATCCTTTGAGCGGAAACCACAGATGTACGATACCTGACAAAACAGGGGGGATTGACAAGACAGGTAGCATGTGGTCACCATCGCACTCAGGCCCGGTGTGAAATGTGTGATCGTCCCATCTGATTGTGCCGATTGTGTCGATTCGACGAATTGTGTTGACACATCGGCCGAACGCTCTACGGTTCACGTGTTCGTGAAGTGGATTTTCAAGTCATCGTTTTGGTGGTTGGTGCGTTCGATCTCAATCTCTCTCTGAAACTCGCGCCCCCGTTGGTTCGCCCCGTCCGAATGTGTTGATATTGGAACGGGCCATTCGCCGTCGGCGAGTCGCCACGCCCCAATGAATCCGCGCGGAATGGCGCGGTCGTGGGGCGGTCGTCTGCTTAAGCTATCACGGCTCAGGGGCCGTGACGGCTCGGTGTCGCAGTACCGCCGTCGCATCGGGCCCCCGTTCGGAGGTCGGCGATCGCGGATCCCACATGTCCCACGCAGGGTCTGAGCGATGAACTGGGTTAACAAGCGTTCGGGTTTCAAGTCCGCCACGCGCCGCAAACAACTGCGGCTCGATCCGCTCGAGGTTCGCGAAGTCCCGGCGACCCTCGCCATCGACTTCAACACCGATACTTCGCCGACGGCGACGGGGTACAGCGATCAAAAACTCACGGCTTACACGTCCGCCAATCGCCTCGGTTGGGCATCCTTGACGGGCATGTCCGCCATCGATCGTCGCACGTCGAATTCGCGGAACCGCGACTTTCAAGCCGGCAAAGACTGTACCTTCAAGGCCGATGTCGCCAACGGGACTTACGATGTGGTCGTTCGGATTGGCGACACGATGGTCAAGCGCGACCGAGTGTCCATTTGGGGCGAGGGCAACCAACTCGCGTCCAACCTGACGACCAACGCCGGCCGCTTCTACGATGTCCGCGGCCGCGTCACGGTGACCGACGGCCAGTTCACGCTTCGACTCGCGGATGGCGGCGGCTCGACCGCGACTTTCGCCATCAACTCGCTGACCCTGACGGCGATCAACGCCAACGCTTCCTCGCTGTGGCCGGACAACCCCGTACCGACGGGCACCTCGTCGAATACGGGGAAATACGAGCTGGGCCTCAAGTTCCAATCGACCGCCGCCGGGTCGATCACGGGCGTTCGCTTTTACAAGGACGCGGCCAACGTTGGAACGCACACGGGCAACCTGTGGGACTCGAGCGGCAACAAGCTCGCCACCGTCACGTTCGCGAACGAATCGGCGAGTGGCTGGCAAGAAGCCCGCTTCTCCACGCCGATTGCCCTCGCGGCGAACACGACCTACGTCGTCTCGTACACGGCCCCCGCGGGTCGCTTCTCGTTCGATTCGGAATACTTCGCCGTGAGCGGCATGCAGAGCGGCTCGCTCGTCGTGAAGTCGTCGCCCGCTGGCGGCGGAGCGGTTTTCCTGAATGGAGCCGGCTTCCCCACTTCGACTTCGACCGGTAACTTCTGGGTCGACCCGATCTATACGGACGACGTGACCGCCCCGACGGTCAGTTCGATCACGCCGGCGAACAACGCCACGAACGTGTCCACCGGAACGACGGTCAAGATCACGTTCAGCGAAGCGATGGACCCGAACACGTTGACTTCGAGCACGGTGATTCTGAAGACGTCGGGCGGCACGGTCGTCACGGCCGCGCTGAGCTACGATGCCGCTTCCAACAAAGTCACGTTGACTCCGAACGCGGCGCTCGCGGCCAATACGAACTACACCGTTCTCGTCGAAGGCGGAACCGGAACGGTCGTCAAGGACGCCTCGGGCAATGCGCTCGCGGCTGACTTCACCTCGACGTTCAAGACCGCTTCGGTCGCGGTCCCGACGGCCGACGCGGGCTCCGATAAGACCGGCAACGAAGGAGCTTCGATCGCGTTCTCGGGCACCGCGAGTGGCGGGACCGGAACGTTGACCTATTCCTGGGACTGGGGCGATGGTTCCTCGCCGACGACCGGCACGCTCACCCCAAGTCACACGTACGCCGACAACGGTGTCTATACCGTGACCTTGACGGTGACCGACGCCAACAGTCAGAGTTCTTCGGACACGGCCAAAGCCACCGTCTCGAACGTCGCCCCGACGGCCACCCTGTCGAACAACGGCCCGATCCAGACGAACACGAACGTGACGATCAGCTTCTCGGGCCAAAACGACGTGACCCCGGACAAAAACGCGGGCTTCAAGTACAGCTACGATTTCAACAACGACGGCACGTGGGAACAGACCGATGTGACCAGCGCGACCGCGACCAATCAATGGGCGACCGCCGGCACTTACACCGTGAAAGCGCGAATCAAAGACAAGGACGGCGGGTCGACCAATTACACCACAAGCGTGGTCGTCCAGGGCGCGCTCACGGCTGATGCCGGTGCCGACAAGACGGGGAACGAAGGTACGTCGATCTCGATGTCCGGCTCGGCCGGCGGCGGGGCCGGCACGCTGACTTACTCGTGGAATTGGGGCGACGGCTCATCGGCCACGACCGGTACACTGACCCCGAGTCACACCTACGCCGACAACGGGACCTACACTGTAACGCTCACGGTGACCGACGCGGACAACCAGACCAAGACCGATACGGCGACTGCGACGATCTCAAACGTGGCCCCGACGGCGACCCTCTCCAACGACGGCCCGCTGCAAACGAACACGAACGTCACGATCAGCTTCTCGGGCCAGACGGACGTGACCCCCGACAAAAACGCGGGCTTCAAATACAGCTACGATTTCAACAACGACGGCACGTGGGAACAGACCGATGTGACCAGTGCGTCGGCGACGAATCAATGGGCGACCGCCGGCACCTACACGGTGAAAGCGCGAATCAAGGACAAGGACGGCGGCTCGACGAACTACACGACGAGCGTGACCGTGAATGGTCCGCTGGCGGCCGACGCCGGCGCGAACCAATCCGGCAACGAAGGCGCGTCGATCGCGTTCTCGGGTACCGCGAGCGGCGGGTCGGGCACCCTGACCTATTCGTGGGACTGGGGCGATGGCTCGTCGGCGACGACCGGCACGCTGTCACCGAGTCACACGTTCGCGGACAACGGAACCTACACCGTGACCCTCACGGTGACGGACGCAAACAATCAAACGAAAACCGACACCGCGACCGCGACGATCTCGAACGTGGCCCCGACGGCGACCTTGTCGAACAATGGCCCCGTTCAGACGAGCGCCAACGTCACGATCAGTTTCTCGGGCCAGACGGACGTGACCCCCGACAAAAACGCGGGCTTCAAGTACAGCTACGATTTCAACAACGACGGCACGTGGGAACAAACGGATGTGACCAGCGCGTCCGCGACGAATCAATGGGCGACCGCCGGCACCTACACGGTGAAGGCGCGGATCAAGGACAAGGACGGCGGCTCGACGAACTACACGACGTCGGTCAACGTGACTTCGAACTCGGCGCCAGCGGCCCCGACGAACCTCGCGGCCACCGTGGTCTCGCAATCGGAAATCAACCTGACCTGGGACCTCGGGGATCAGACCGAAACGGCGATCGTCATCGAACGCAAGACGGGATCGGGCGGAACGTACAAGACGCTGGTCACGTTGCCG
>JANLUE010000685.1:0-3302 GCA_031363325.1 Gemmataceae bacterium | reverse complement strand
CAAGTCCTCGCCGACGAAGCGACTCGAGGCGGCTCAGTGCTACCTGGCGGCACTGGCGCTCGCGCCGGCCGACGACACGTCGTCCAACAACCTGATGGCGATCTTCGTCAATTGGGGGCCGGAGTTGACCAAGGAAAAGCGTTACGAGGAGGCCGTCCGCGTCATGGACTTCGGTCGCTCGATCGCCCCGAAGGTCGATGGAATTCAAAACAACCAACGAATCGCCTGGATCTCGTTCATCGAAGCGACGCTCGAGGCCGGCAAGGACGCCGAGTTGGTTGGCCTCATCAACCGGGCGGCCAAAGAGTTTCCGAAGGACAAGGACTTCCGCTCGCCGAGTCACTGGTACATTCGGCTCGGTGAAAAGAGCATCGGCAAGACGAACTGGTCGGCCGGGACCGCCGTCGCCGACCGAGCCCTGAAGGTCGTGGCGAAGAACGACCGCAAGCCGCTGCTCGACTGGAGAATCGCCGTCATCCGCCAGCAATCGCAAGCCTTTTTGCACGAGGGCAAGGTCGATGAGTCATTGAAGGTGCTGGCCGACGCCTACGCGATCGACCCGACGGACAAGAACCTGCGCGATGGCATCGTCTTCCACACGCAGGAAGCCCTGGCCAAGCTCGATCGATCATCCGACGCGAAGGCCTTGGCCGAGCATTTCGGCCAGCTTCGCAAGTCGTTCCCCAAGATGAACGAAGTCGCGGACGGCGGGGCCAATCACGCGGGCCGAGCCATTCGCAAGTTGACCGACGCCGGCCAGTACAAACAAGCGATCGCAGCCGTCGAACGCTACAGTCCGCTGCTGACGAACGACAAGCAACGCGAAGCGACCGTTGGCCAGGCGTACGATGGCTGGGCCCGCCAACTCGCGAAGAAGAAAGAGTACAAGGCGGCCCTTGATGCCTACGCCGAAGGCCTCAAGGCCAACCCGAAAGCACCAATCCTGACCGGCAACGCGATCGCCACGGTCGACGAATGGGCCTCGCCCGCCATGAAAACCAAACAATGGGACGACGCGATCCAGGCCTATCGAACCGGCCTCGAATACTTCCCCGGCGACAAGCACCTGAAACAGAACCTCGCCTACTGCGAGGCGATGAAGAAGAAGGGTTGAGCGGCCACAACCGACATTGAAAGCCTGCGGTTCCCCCTTGCTACAATCAGCGAGTTAAGGGGGAACCGCGACATGGCCACGAAGTTTCAGCTGGTCTCCGAGTTCGAGCCGGCCGGCGATCAGCCCAAGGCGATCGCCGAACTCGTCGAAGGGTATCGATCGGGCAAACGGTTCCAGTGCCTCCTCGGCGCGACCGGCACCGGCAAGACGCACACGGCCGCCCGGGTGATCGCCGAACTCAACAAACCCACTCTCGTCCTCGCCCACAACAAGACGCTCGCCGCCCAGCTCTACAAGGAGTTTCGCGGCTTCTTCCCGCACAACGCCGTTTGTTTCTTCATCAGCTACTACGACTACTACCAGCCCGAAGCGTACATTCCGCAACGCGACATCTACATCGAGAAAGACTCGTCGATCAACGAGAACATCGATCGCTTGCGGCTGTCGGCCACGAGCAAACTTGTCGCCCGCGAAGATGTGATCGTGGTCGCTTCGGTGTCGTGCATCTACGGCCTCGGTTCGCCGAGCGACTACAAGCGGATGATGGTCCACCTCACCAAGGGAGACACGATCGACCGGGAGCAACTTCTGCTCAAGCTCGTCGACGTGCAATATCAGCGGAACGACATCGCTTTCGAGCGCGGCAAGTTCCGGGCTCGCGGCGATACGATCGAAGTGTGGCCGAGCGGCGAAGAGACGGCCATGCGGATCGAACTGTTCGGCGACACCGTCGATGCACTTTCGAGCATTAACCCGATCAGCGGCGAAGTGATCGAGACGCTCGACCAGATGTACGTCTACCCGGCCAAACACTTCGTCACGCCGGACGAACGCGTGAAGGCGGCGATCGGGGGGATCGAACAGGAGTTGAACGATCGGCTCGAATGGTTCAAGAAGGAAGGCAAACTTCTGGAGGCCGAGCGCCTGAAGGCACGTTGCCGCTACGATCTCGACATGCTCCGCGAGGTCGGCTATTGCTCGGGGGTCGAGAACTACGCGCGTTGGTTCAGCGGCCGGGCCGCCGGCGAACCCCCCTACACGTTGATCGACTTCTTCCCCGAAGACTTCCTGTGCATCGTCGATGAATCGCACGCGTCGCTGCCCCAGGTCCGGGGGATGTTCGCGGGCGACCGGGCTCGCAAACAAACGCTCGTCGATCACGGCTTCCGCTTGCCGAGCGCCATGGACAATCGGCCGTTGCAGTTCGAGGAATGGGAACGTCGGTTGAAGACCGCCCTGTTCATGTCGGCCACCCCGGGGGCGATGGAACTCGAACGGACCGGCGGCGAGATTGTCGAGCAGGTGATTCGCCCGACGGGCCTGGTCGATCCGATCATCCACGTCAAGCCGGCGCGCGGTCAAGTGGCCGACCTGATCAAGGAGATCGAGAAGCGGGCCAACGTCAATGAGCGAACGCTCGTCACCGCGCTCACCAAGCGCATGAGCGAAGACCTCTCCAACTATTTCCGCGAAGCAGGCCTACGCTGCAAGTGGCTGCATTCCGAACTCGACGCGATCGAACGAATTCAGACGCTCCGGGAGCTGCGGGAGGGGGCGTTCGACGTTCTGGTCGGCGTGAACCTGTTGCGCGAAGGGCTTGATTTGCCGGAGGTGTCGCTTGTCGCGATCCTGGACGCGGACAAGGAAGGTTTCCTGCGATCGGAAACTTCGCTGATCCAGACGATCGGTCGAGCGGCCCGAAACGTGAACGCGGAAGTGATCCTCTACGCCGACACCGTGACCGAATCGATGCAGCGAGCGATGGGTGAGACGGCCCGCCGCCGCGAATTGCAGACGGCTTACAACAAGGAACACGGCATCACACCGCGAACGGTCGTATCGGCGATCAAGAGCGTGATCGAAGATGAAATCGCCGCCCACCAGATGGTTCAGGAAATCGCCGGCCAGGAAGCAAAGGACTACGTGACGGCCGAGTATCTGGAAGAACTGCAAGCCGAAATGCTGAAGGCCGCCCAGGAACTCGACTTCGAACGCGCGGCCGAGTTGCGCGACAAGATCGGCAAACTGAAAGGCGAAGCCGTCCCGAGCCCACAGAAGAAGAAGGGCCGTGGGCGAAGGCGGTAGCGAGTGTGGCACAGGTTTCCAACCTGTGGTGAGCGCTTGCGAGTTCCGCACAGGTTGAAAACCTGTGCCACGTGGCTTGTGGGACAGGTTTCCAACCTGTCCG
>JANLUE010000676.1:0-2045 GCA_031363325.1 Gemmataceae bacterium | reverse complement strand
CCGACCTTGGCTTCGCGATCCAGAATCGCGGCACACTGTTCTCGCTCGACGCGACACACGCGAACCGACTCGAGCCGGGCAAACGGCCATTCCACACGATCATCCCGGCCATGGTGACCAAGGACGGCAAGCCCGTCTTCGCGTTCGGCGTCATGGGTGGCGACATGCAGCCCCAGGGTCACGTTCAGGTACTCGTGAACATGCTCGACTTCGGCATGGACGTGCAACAAGCCGGCGAGGCCCCGCGCGTCGAACACGTCGGCTCCGCCACGCCGAAGGGTAAATCGGCCGACCTTAATGGCGGAACCGTCCAAGCCGAGAGGGGCTTGCCCGAATCGATCGCCGAGGAATTGATCCGCCGCGGCCACAAAGTCGAATGGGTTAAGCGCAACGGCGGCGGATATCAAGGAATCTGGATCGACCCGAAGACGAATGTGCTGCACGGCGGCACGGAAGCGCGGAAGGACGGCGCGGCCGTCGGGTATTGATGGACTTGTCTTGATCGATGGAGCAAGCCATGCGCTGGACGATGAGAATCGGCGTATTGACCTTGGCTTTGATCACGTCCGGAGCCATCGCGTGGTTGAGCAAGAATCCGCCACGTGGCAGCGGCTTTCAGGTTGTCGATTCGGATGGTTCCGTCATCATTTCGGACGATGATCTGGAATCGTACGATTGGTCAACGCACACGATGCGCCTGAGACCGGGTTGCGTTTACAGGTTCCATGAACTCTGGCGGAACGAAGACCCGCGGAAATTGAAAGCGATCTACCTTGACGGAGAATATCTGTATTCCATCGACTACTACGTATGCATCATGTCAAATCTCCCATCCGGTCCATTCGCGGAATTCTGTATTTCGAACGACGCAACGGAACTGTCAATTCGTTTTGTGTCGTGGCTCGATCGAACTGGAGCGAGAACTCTGGATCCCGATCCGCGTTCTGATCCGAGGCTGTTCGAGTTGCTCAAATGCACGGGCCGATTGTCGGCTGGAGACTAGTCGGAATCATCGTATCGATCACATCGGCCGGATTGCTTGGGTCGCCGCACGCTCGGCGAATCATCGTAGTCTTCGTCGGACATTTGTTTGGATCGAAGCAGAATCCATACGAGCATTGAACAACCGAATCCGGCGATGCCAGCGAGCACGAATGTCAACGAAGCCCCGGTCTCTCGATCCATATTGAAGGGGAGTTTCGATCCGAATGGAAAGACCTGTTCGATCGTTACGAAGACTCCAATTTCGGCCGCGCCGGCCAATCCGATCGCTCCAAATTGATACGGAGTCGAATTGATCCGTAACCGCGTACAAGCGCGGTCGATCAGCACGCAGACGATGACCAGATAGAGGCCCATCGGGAAAGTGTATCGTCAATCCAGGCCACTATTTCTTCGGTCTCGGCATTGGAGCTGTCGGCAGGCCCTCGGTAATGGCCGGCTCCGAGATGCCCGGAGCGCCGCGTTCCGGCAATACGGATCGACCCGGGCGGACGTCGCCGTACTCCACGCCGGGGACGCTGAGGTCCGTGTTGACCGGCTCGCGGGTGACCAGGACTCCTTCATTCCCCGCTCGATCCTTGCAAATCAGGCGAATCAGGAAGATGTGGGCCTCGCCGGTCGGGGCCGTCCACGTGTGTTGGCCGACGTTGTCGATCCAGTCGGGCGTGACGGCCGGCCACCCGATGTGGAGCGAGGATCGCCGGGACTGGGTGCCGGCGGGCGAGCTGTGCGTCGGCGAGCGACTCCTGGCGGCCAATGGCCGGGTGCGGCTGGAGACTGCCGACCGGAAGGAGAAGGTGCTTCTGGGCGGTACACGCCGCCCCGTCCTTCCGCGCTTCCGGGGTATTGAACGGGCATTTCGATCAACGTTCTTCCAAGCGGACGCGATTCCGCAGCGCACGGGCCATGGCGCAGCTACTATTGAGTCGAGTACAATGACCCCGCAGTCGCTTCCGTTGGTTGTTTGGAGTTAGTCCCCGAGTACCGCCACGTGGCACGATTGATCGTCATCAAGGGCCCGGACGAGGGTCGGCAGTTCGACT
>JANLUE010000568.1:0-5985 GCA_031363325.1 Gemmataceae bacterium | reverse complement strand
TTTCACGACCTCGGGGCTCGCGAACTCGACGTGGAGTTGGCAATCGCCGAACGCGTCCTTCGTCTCGATACTCGACTTCGCCGCGATCGCGTAACCGTCCTGGATGATCCACTTCTCGCCGTTCTTCCACTTCGAGAGATCCTTGCCATCGAAAAGAACGATCGCGTCGCTCGGCGGGCCGTTGTCTTTGCCCGGCGTCACGACGACCGGTTCGGGCCAGACGACGCCGGACTTGTATTCCTTCACTTCCTGGGCCGTCACGCGGTCCAGTAGGGCGCCGACCCCGGCCATGCCGGCCAGCGCCCCGATCAACAATGTGCGGAGAGTCTTCATTTGGAGTTACCAGATCGTGGGCGAGCGGTGGTATCTTCCGCCCATTCACGCGAACGGCAACCGGCCGCGAATAGAGTAAGCCCAAAGGCTTGACCGTGCCGATTGTTGAAACGACCACCGGGCGAATCTCTGGCGAAGCGACGGACGGCCTGCTCGCGTTTCGGGGCATCCCGTTCGCGCGGGCCGATCGTTTTCGGCCGTGCGTCGCGCCCGCGCCCTGGGCCGACGTTCGCGACTGCACGAAGTTTGGCCCCCCCGCGCAGCAAGGCCCGGACGCGCTCGAACGCATCTGGGGCGAAGCCCTCGCGCCCGGCGACGAGGATTGCCTGACGATCAACGTTTGGACGCCCAGCGTCGACGGCAAACGGCCCGTCCTGGTCTTGATCCACGGTGGGGCGTTCATCATCGGCTCGGGCCGTTGGCCCTGGTTTGACGGGGCCAATCTGGCCCGGCGTGGCGACCTCGTGGTCGTCACGTGCAACTATCGGCTCGGGGCGCTCGGCTATCTCGACTTGCCGGAATTCCCCGGTAGCGGCAACCTGGGCCTGACCGACCAGATCGCGGCCTTCGAGTGGGTTCGCGATAATATCGCGAACTTTGGCGGCGACTCGGCGAGCGTGACAGCGTGCGGCGAGTCGGCCGGCAGCATGAGCGTGTGCGCCCTGCTCGCCGCGCCGAAAGCGAAGGGGTTGATCCACCGGGCGATCTGCATGAGCGGCGCGGCGAATCTGATTCGCACGACCGAGTATGCTCGCCGTGTGACGGCCAAGTTTCTGAAGCTCGCACGGGTGAAGCGCGGCGAAGATTTGCTCGGTTGGCCGACGGCAAAGATACTGGCCGTGCAACGTGAAGTGCTTCGCAAGCCCAACGTCCTGGGCGAATTGTTCTTCGGCCCCGTGGTCGATGGTGAAGTATTGCCGGAACCGCCCCTGGTCGCGATCCAGGCGGGCCGAGCGGCGGACGTGTCGATCCTCGCCGGCACGACGGCCGACGAGATTCGCTTGTGGATCCTGTACAAGCCGATCTTGAACTGGATCCCCCCAGGTGCGATTGTTCCGTGGTTTCGCTCGCTGGGCCTGAATCGCCGTGAAGTCGAGCCACATTATCGCGCGGCGCACCCGATCGCGAATTCGCCCGAACTGACGATGACCATCGCCGGCGACGCGATCTTCTGGGTCCCGACCATTCGCTTGCTCGAAGCCCAATCGCGACATCGCTCCGATTCGCGGATGTATTTGTTCGGCTACCCAAGCCCCGCGAAGGGCGGCGTACTCGGCGCGCCGCACGCGGGGGAATTGCCGTTCGCCTTGGGCAACCTCGACGCGCCGGGCGCCGTTGGGCTCGCCGGCACAAACCCCGATCGCGTTCCCGTTTCCGATGCGATGTGCAACGCCTGGATCGCCTTCGCCCGGACCGGCGACCCGAACCACGCGGGACTTCCGGAATGGCCGACGTACGACCTCTCGCGTCGAGCCACGTTGCGGTTCGATACGAACTGCGAAGTACTCGTCGACCCACGCCCGAAAGTCAGGGCCGCCTGGGCCGAGTTGCCGTTCGATTCAATTCGCCCGACGGCCACGGACCTGCCCCGCGTCCGCGATGTGATGTTCTACTTCGCGAGATGGATCTTCCTGGTCGTCGGCGGGATGGCGTTCTTGATTTTGCTCATGACGGCTGTGTTGATGTTTGGAAAGTAGTGCGCCGACGCGGAAAGCGCTCGAAAGGCGGGCACCATCGCGAGTGCGTACAGCGTTCGTTTCGACTTGTGGCACTGCGACCAACCGTGTCATGTCGTCGCTAGAATGGAGACATGAACTCTCTCGGCCTTCTCGCGTTCCTCCTCGCCGCACCAAATGACGATGCGTTTGAAAAGAACGTTCGCCCGGTGTTGGTTGAATCGTGCGTGAAGTGTCATGGGCCGGACAAGGCGTCGGGTGGGTTGCGGGTCGATTCGCGGGCCGCGTTGCTCAAGGGTGGCGAGTCGGGGCCGGCGATCGTGCCGGGCAAGCCCGGCGAGAGTCGCCTGATGTTGGCCGTGCGGCGTGGCAAGGGAATCGAGCCGATGCCGCCGGACAAGCCCCTCCCTGCCGCGGCGATCAAGGCCCTCGACGACTGGATCGCGGCCGGAGCGCCGTGGCCCGCGTCCGTCGCGCCGATTTCGGTCGCCAAACACTGGGCGTTTCAACCAGTCGTCGATCGCGGCACACCACACGGCGAAGCGAAGCACCCGATCGATCGATTCCTGGCGGCCAAGTCGAACTCAGTCGTCGACGCGCGAACGCTCGTTCGGCGAATGACGTTCGATCTCACGGGCCTGCCGCCGAACCCGGCCGACGTGGAAGCGTTCGTTCGCGACGCCGAAGTCCATCGCGAGCGGGCGATCGAACGGCTGATCGACCGCCTGCTCGCTTCGCCGGGCTACGGCGAAAAGTGGGGCCGGCGCTGGCTCGATGTCGTTCGCTATGCCGACACGGCCGGCGAAACCGCCGACTATCCCGTGCCCGAAGCCTGGCGCTATCGCAACTATGTCTTCGACGCCTTCAACAAGGA
Source organism: Gemmataceae bacterium (assembly GCA_031363325.1). Taxonomy (GTDB): domain Bacteria; phylum Planctomycetota; class Planctomycetia; order Gemmatales; family Gemmataceae; genus SIAJ01. Next base: position 3,102 of record JANLUE010000568.1, on the reverse strand, counting down.
CGTGCCCTACGATCGGTTCCTGCGCGAACAATTGGCCGGCGACATCCTGGCCGCACGCTTGCCGAACGACGCACCACCCGAACGCTACGCCGAACTCGTGACCGCGACTGGATACCTGGCCGTTGCACGGCGCTTCGGCTTCGACGTGTTGAAAGATCATTTCCTGACGATCGAGGACACAATCGACACCGTCGGCAAGAGCGTGCTTGGACTCACCATCGCCTGCGCCCGGTGTCACGATCACAAATACGATCCGATCTCGGCGAACGATTACTATGCCCTGTACGGCATTTTCGAGAGCACCCGCTATCCGCACCCCGGCTCCGAAAAGAACAAGACGCAGTCGGACTTCGTGCCGTTGCGGGCCGGCGGGGACGAACGACGGAAGCTCGACGAAGCGAAGGCCCGCGTGGCCGCGAGCGCGACCCGAGCGGCCGACGCCGACGGGGCGATTCGCAAGGCCGAGCTGGCGACAACCGAACTGGCGTCGGGCGAATTCGCGAACGGCGGCAAGCAAGACTTCGTGGCCGGCAAGGGGGCCGAACGACTCAAGTCGATCGCGGTTCGCAAGGGCGAGATGATTCGTCTTTGCGTCCTGCCCAAAGCGAATCATGGTGCCGACTCGACGCTCGTCGATTGGCGAATCGCGGAAGTCGGCGGCTCGAATCGCGTCTGGGACGCGACGCGCGACCTCGTGCCCGACTTTTACGACAACGGAGCCGGAGCGCATCACTCGGACTCGTTCGGAAACAAGTCGGTCTGGCACCTGTTCGACTTGAACCCGATTCCCCGGGCGTTCACGACTTACGAACGCAACGTTCACAAGGTGCCCGGCCTGTTCGCCTGGTACACGGCCGGGATTCCGTCGGCTTCCGTAAACGCGAACGACAAGTCGATCAAGTACATCACGATCACCCAGCCCGCGAAGTCGTTCTGCGTTCACCCCGGCCCGGCCGGGGGCATGGCGGTCGGTTGGCAAAGCCCAATCGATGGCACGGTCACGATCGCTGGCCGCGTCGAAGACCTCGACTCCAGCGGCGGAGACGGGATCGCCTGGAGCATTCGTAAGGGACCGGGGATCGGCAACGAGCTTGGAGCCGCCGCCGAATCTGAACTCGCCCGTCGTGAAGTCGAACGAATTGAGCGGAATCAACCGCGCGCCTATGCCGTGTGGGAAGGCGCGCCGCACGACGCTCAGTTGCACAAACGCGGCGACCCGGACACGCGTGGCCCGGCGGTCCCACGTCGATTCCTGACGGTACTGGGCGGGCAACCGTTGCCGAATGGTTCGGGTAGCGGCCGATTGGAACTCGCCGGCTGGCTGACGGATCCGAAGAACCCCCTCACCGCGCGAGTGATGGTCAATCGCATCTGGCAGGGGCATTTCGGCAAAGGACTCATCGAGACGCCGAACGACTTCGGCACCCGCGGACTACCTCCAACGAACCCGGCGCTCCTCGATTGGTTGACGGCCCGGTTCATCGAGTCTGGCTGGTCGATGAAACAACTGCATCGATTGATCCTGACTTCGGCCGCGTATCAACGGCCGGCGGGCCAGGGCTTCGAGCGCCGTCGGCTGGAGGCCGAGGAAGTTCGCGACGCGTTGCTGGCCGTGAGCGGCGACCTCGACTCGTCGCCGGCCGGCGCACATCCCTTCCCCGATCCGAAGACCTGGGGCTTCACGCAACACGTACCGTTCACGGCCGTTTACGAAACGAATCGTCGCAGCGCTTACCTGATGACACAACGCATCAAGCGACATCCGTTCCTCGCGCTGTTCGATGGCCCCGACCCGAACGCGAGCACGCCGGCACGCGGCACTTCGACCGTCGCCACGCAGGCCCTGTACTTCCTCAACGATCCGTTCGTCCACGCCCGCGCCGAAAGCCTGGCCCGTCGGCTGACCGGTTCGACCGACGAACGCCTCGAGCGCGCCTTCGGCATTCTGTACGGCCGCGCACCTAGCACCATTGATCGCGAAGTTGCCCGCGAGTTCTTCGCGACCGGCGGCACTTGGCCGGGATGGTTGCGTGTGATGTTCGGGAGCAACGAGTTCGTCTATGTGGATTGATTCGCGATGGAAACCAAGAACATAATCAGCGGCGATCGTGCGTTTGCAGTTGCTCAAGCTGACGCCTCTAAGGTTAACCGCATCTGTCCATGTATCGAGTAATGATCTCCTTGGAGTCGGACGGCTGGCACATCGATTACGAGCTGAAGGATGCGCGGTTGAAGGGTGGCGGCCCGCACTACCTGATCGATGCGACCACGGGTGCAATCGTCTCCAAACGATTCGAGCTGTGACGTGGATTCGCAATCTTCATTGGCCGAGCGTCGGGGGGCGTGTCATTTGTCGGAACAGTCCGCATCGTTTGCCTAACATCAGACGATTCAAATGTGAATTGGGCGGGCAACACCGATGGAACTGGGAATCTGGCTTTTCGCGTTGATTCTGTACCTGCTCATCGGCGGCTGGATCCTGACTCGGCTTGCTCGAACGAACCCGGCGTTGAGAATCGATTGGGACTGGCCCGGACTGTTGCTTTGGCTCGTCTGGCCCGCCGTTTTGGGTTTGCAGTACCTGTTTGGAATCTCGACTCCGTCCGAGAAAACAACACAAATCGTCGCACTCGATCAACTCGACTCGCGATCCGGAATCGTATTGACCGACCTGAAGCCATGGGGCAAAGTTGAGATCGACGGCAAGCGTTTCGAAGCGCGTGCTTCAAGCGGATTCATACTCGCCGGCAAGGCTGTAACCGTTGTTGAATCGGGCCCGCGAGGATTGGTCGTTACTACAGAGACGTAGATGTCCTTCGCGGCGCGAGCCGGCGCAAGGTGGTCTGCGGATCCGCCCTACGTGCCCTGAAACCGTTCGCATAAACTGTTTTCTGACCTTTAGTCCCTGACCTCAGACTCCTGACCCCCCGGCCGCATATGTCCGTTCGCATCGAAAAAGACTCCATGGGCGACATCGAAGTCCCCACCGACCGGTACTACGGGGCCCAGACGGCCCGGTCGTTGATTCACTTCGCGATCGGCGACGATGTCATGCCGCGTTCGATCCTGCGCGGGTTCGGCATCCTGAAGAAAGCGGCCGCG
>JANLUE010000562.1:0-3370 GCA_031363325.1 Gemmataceae bacterium | reverse complement strand
CGTACTTCTGGCAGGGCTGGACTGGCCAGATCGACCGGACTTTTCTGGCCGTCGGCGCGTTCGGCAAGGCCTCGTTCGCCGCTCTGTTGATCGGCAACGCGGCGACCGGCGAGTTGCCAACATTGGCCACCGCGGGCGCGATTCCCGACCTGGCGTTGGCCGGACTCTTCACCGTGTGGTTGATTCGAACCTCGGCGTCGGTCCATGGGCGAGTGCCGATAGAATAGGAGGATCGGCGCGCCGAAGCGGGCCCAACGGCCGGGGTCAATTCCGTGTCCGACGAGCCGACCCGAACCGTCGTCCAGGACGCCCTCGCGCTCACGTCGGAGTACGACGACGCCACGTCGTCGCTGCCGAAAGCTCGACCCGCCCGCAAAGCGCCGATGCCGGAATTCGTGGGTCGCTTCCAAGTCATCGAAGAGTTGGCTCGGGGCGGGATGGGCGTCGTCTATCGGGCATCCGAACCGGCGATCGGCCGCGAAGTCGCCGTCAAACTCCTTCGCGAGAAGTTGCGGGGCGAACCGGCGGCCGTGCGTCGATTCCTCGACGAAGCTCGAATCACCGGCCAGCTTCAACACCCCGCCATTCCGCCGGTTTTTGAAGTTGGCGAACTCGCCGGCGGTTCGCCGTTCCTGGCGATGAAGCTCATCAAGGGCTCGACGCTCGACCGCCAGCTACGCGACCGACCGAACCTCGCCGCCGATCGTGGTCGTTTCCTCGCGGTGTTTGAACACGTTTGCCAGGCCGTGGCCTATGCGCACGCCCACGGGGTCATCCATCGCGACTTGAAGCCGAACAACGTCATGGTTGGCGCGTTCGGCGAAGTGCAAGTGATGGATTGGGGCCTCGCGAAAACACTCGTACCCGGCGCGAACTCCGCTCAAGAACCCGCCGGTACGACAACCGAGATTCGCACGGCCCGCGATTCGGACGGCAGCTTCACGCAGGCGGGCAGCGTCCTCGGCACGCCCTCATTCATGCCGCCGGAACAAGCGGGCGGCGAGATCGACCTCGTCGATCGACGGGCGGACGTGTTCGGTCTCGGGGCCGTCTTGTGCGTGATCCTCACGGGCGAACCCCCTTACCTCGGCGTCAACGCCGAAGAAGTGCGCCTCAAGGCGATTCGCGGCCAGCTCGATGATGCTCGACAGCGACTCGACGCGTGCGGTGCCGACCCCGACTGGATCGCCTTGTGCAAACAATGCCTGACCGCCGATCCGGCCGAGCGGCCCGTCGATGCTCGAGCCGTCGCCGAGTCCGTGTCGGAGTTGCGAGTCGCCGCCGAGGAGCGGGCGCGCGCCGCGGAACTCGAACGAGCGACCGCCCATGAACGCCGCAAGCGACGACGGATTCTCGGCACGGCGATCGGCCTCGTCGCCGGCCTCCTGGCCATTGGAGCCTGGTGGAACGAATCGACCAAGGCGAGTCGCGCGACCGAACTCGCCCGCCGTCAAGCCGAGACCGAAGCCGATGGCGGCTCGGCGTTGATCGAAGCGCACGCCAACCTCGATCGGGCCGAGCGCTCGCTCGACGATCTGACCCGTTGGGAAGCCGACCTGACCGCGACCGACGCGGCCATTCGACGGGCCGAGCAAGCGGCCAAGGCCGGCGAACCGACCGAAGACCTGCGCGAACGCGTCGCTGCCGCACGTGGTCGCTGGGCGAAGAGTTCGGCGTTACTGAAGCTGGCGACTCGGCTCGACGAAGCGATTATTCGCGTCGACTTCGGCACACAGCCGGGGGCCGCGTCCGAATCGTATCGGAAATCGTTTGCCGATGCGGGTTTTGAAGTACTCGATGGCGACGCGACTCCAGTCGGGAGCGCGATTCGGAACAACCCGCTCGCCGCACTCTTGCGGGCGGCCCTGTTCGATTGGTACGCGGTCGGCAACGAGCCGCAGCAAAAACAAATTCGCGCCGTCCTCGAAGTGGCCAGCGGACCGGATGAGAAATTGCCGCTGCCGGGCGACGCGACTCGGAAGACCGAGTTGATTCGACTCGCGGCCGACCCGGCCACGCTCGATTGGCCGCCCCGCCGGATCGAAGCGTTGGTGTTGGCGCTCGGGGCCGAACGGCCGCGCGGCAACGGCATCCGGCTCGATGTCTATCGGCCCGAAGTGCTCGATTCGCGAGCCGAGACCATGCCGCGCGACGAACTCGCCGAACGGGCCGATGCCTTGCTCATGTCGGCCGTCGATCGATACCCGACGGATGTGCGTTTGCGCTTCGCCGCCGCGTTCACCGACTGGAATCGCATGACTCGGACCCGTGCCGAACTGGCCGGCCGACATCTGGTGGCGGCCGTCGCACTGCGACCGTCCAGCCCGAAACTCTGGACGATGCAAGGCATCGCGATGATCCGCCTCGGCGACTTGCCGGCCGCGATTCGCTCCTTCGAACGAGCCCTCGCCTTGAACCCGCGCATGGCCGAAGCGCACAACGGCCTGGGCAACGTCTACATGGTCTACCTTCCGGACCTGAACCGTGCGGCCGCTTACTTCAAGGCCGCCAACGACATACAACCGCATGCCCTGTTCGCGTGCAACCTGGGCCGGACACTCGGAACGCTGAACGATCACGCCGGTTCGCTCGCCGCCTATCGCGAAGCCATCAAACTCGACCCGACCTATTCGCGAGCGTACGTGGACATCTCGGGCGAACACATCATCTACGGCGAGTTCAGCGAAGCGTTGGAGCCGGCGAAGAAGGCGGTCGAATTGGAACCGGACCACGCGCTGGCCCACTACAACTTGGGCCTCGCCCTCGGCGGCAAAGGCCGACTCGGCGAAAGCCTCCGCGAGATCAACAAGGCAATCGCTCTCGACCCGACGTTCAAGAAGCCGATCGGCAAGAAGAAGTGATTCTTTGAGAAAGTCGCCCTACAAGGCTTCATTTGACGGGCTGCGCCAGGTCGTCGCTCCAGGTTCGTGGTCGCCGCGACCCCGGCCTCGCTCGAACCGCTGCGCGGTTCGGCGCTCGACCGGGGCTTTACGGGCGATCGCCCGAAGCGGGCTCCGATCCGGACAATTGCGATCGGGCTACGGTCCAAAAACGCCAGCCGTCTTTGGGACGCAACGCCGACCCTCGCTCACGCATCGGGCTACCACTTGAGGAACGCCAGCCCTACTTGGGACGCGACGCCGACCCTCGCTCACGCATCGGGCTACCATTTGAGGAACGGCCGCCAGTCCCGAGGGTGAACGTCGGCTCCCTGATACTGGCTGTCGTTTTAACATGGTAGCCCGATGCGTGAGCGAGGGTCGGCGTCGCGTCCCAATTAGGGCTGGCGTTCCACAAGTGGTAGCCCGATGCGTAAGCGAGGGTCGGCGTTGCGTACCAAAGACGGCTGGCGTTTTTGGACCGTAGCCCG
>JANLUE010000514.1:0-1068 GCA_031363325.1 Gemmataceae bacterium | reverse complement strand
CCGACGAACCAACGGGCAACCTCGACACCGACAACGCGAACAAAGTCCTCGACCTGTTCGAGACGCTCCAGCGCGAACGCGGCCTGACGTTAGTTGTCGTCACCCACAGCCCCGATGTGGCGGCTAGGGCGGATCGCGTCGTGAAAATGCGCGACGGGATTGTGGTCGATGATGGGACGCGAATCGGTTAGGTCACCCATCAGAACCCAGGGCGGGAAAGCAAGCCCGACGACAAAACACCGTGCGATCCGACGCATCCAAATCAACCAGCCCGAACCGTTCACCATGAAATTGGCTGACATCTTCCACGCCCAGAACGCCGATCTGAAGCCGCAAAAACCGTGACAAATAGAATGATTGAGAAGCCCGGGCGATCATCACACTCACCCTCCACTTCCGCAGCTTTGGACTCCCAGTTCTGATCTCCGGCGAATTACCTTGGACAACCATGCCCGCCGAAAAAGCCGTCGGCCTGATCGTTCGGACGTACGACTGGTCGGAGACCAGTCGGATCGCCGTCGTCTGGACGCGGGAGTTCGGCAAGGTGCGGGTTTTGGCCAAGGGGGGTCGTCGGCTCCGGTCCAACTTCGAGGTCGCCCTTGACCTCCTGACCGTGTGCAGTATTGTCCTGCTCCGCGCGTCGTCCGGTCTGGACATCCTGACCGAGGCTCGCGCGGAGGAACGGTTCGTCGGGCTGCGGACGAACTTGCGGGCGCTGAACGCGGCCTATTACGTGGCCGAGTTGTTGGGCGAGGGGACACAGGAATACGATCCGCATCCGGCGCTGTACGAGTTTTCGCTCGAGACCTTGCGGAAGCTTTCGGCCGGCGGCGATTCGGCCGGGCTCGTGTCGGCCTACGAACTCGGCTGGCTCGGGGAAATTGGGCTGCGGCCGGTCCTCGACCGCTGTGCGGCCTGCGATACGACGGAGTTGCCCAGCGCCGGCCTCGGGTTCAGCCCGCAGGCGGGCGGGGTCGTGTGTCCGGCGTGTGCGGTCGCCCAACGCGATCGTCGGCCGATCACGCCGACCGCTCGGGCGACGTTGCTCGAACTGATGGCCGGTGAGGT
>JANLUE010000314.1:0-1980 GCA_031363325.1 Gemmataceae bacterium | reverse complement strand
TGAAAGACGTTGTTCCAGGCCGCCTCGGTCTCTCCCGCCCCGACGGCCAGGAAGCCGAGGGCGAGCACGGCAACCGTCCGTGTGGTGCATCGCATGGGGTCAACTCCTGTGGACATGCTCGCGCCGTGGGCCGGAACGGTGGCCCGAGGACACGGCACAATAAGCGTAAATCGAAAAACCGGCCAACTGAAGGGGAACGGGCGGCCAACCAACCAGATTTCGCGGCCCCGGCCGGCAAACCCGGCAAAGTCGGCGCATTGTGTCGGCTTTGCCCAAAGTGAAGCCAACCCATCAACAGGCTTGATGGGACAATGGAACGATGGCCTTGGTCCATTGGCAATTTAGTCTTGACTAATTATCTATTTTGCTTAGCCTAATAAAAGTCCAATGGAGTGTATCATGCTTCGATTCAAGCTGTTTCTTGGTGTCCTCGGGATGCCGGCGGTTTTCGCGGCGGTCTACTTCGGCGCGGCCGGCCGATTGAATTTGCTCTTAGCCTGGGGAGTCGTCGCCGCCCTGACCCTGTTTCTTTCGTTGCTCATCGGCACGATGCCACTGGCCTTGCTTCGCGAGCGAGTCGCACCGGGGCCGGGCAACTGACGCGCCCGCTCGCCTTGGGATTGATCGTCGGACACTGGGTGTTGGCGGGACTGGACGTTGGCCGATTCGAATGGTCGCCACTCGCGCCGCCACTCCGGGCCATCGGCCTGCTCGGCTACATCGTATCGGTCTGCATACTCTACTGGGCGGTTCGAGTGAACCCCTTCTATTCGTCGGTCGTTCGCGTTCAGTCCGACCGCGGGCAAGTCGCGATCGACGCGGGGCCGTACCGATTCGTTCGCCATCCCGGATACGCGGCCACACTCCTGGGCATGGCGACCGGCGGTCTGGCGCTCGGGTCGGGCCTCGCACTCGTGCCGATCGCCTTGGTCATGGGTGTGTTCGTTCGCCGAACGCTCGTCGAAGATCGACTCCTGCGCCGCGAACTGGCCGGCTATGCCGAGTATGCGCTTCGCGTTCGACACCGGTTGATCGCGGGAGTTTTCTAGGAGACAGCCATCGCCGCCTCGTGCCGGGCGATCGAAGTAAGCCCGGTCACTTGCCCTTCGCATTGCCGAACCGAGACCAGTGATCGGCGGCGTCCGCCGGGTGCGGGATCAGGTAGCCGCGCGTCCACTCCGGGCGCGGCGGAACCTTGCCGGCCTGAATGTCGGCCTTCCACTCGTTGTCAGTCTTGCGCTGCGAGATGGGCATCTCGAATTCGTAATGACTCAGCGTCGGGCCGACGTAGGCCATCCGGTCGCGGCCGTTGTCGATCGCGATCACGAGCAAATCGACCCCGGCAACGCCTTCGTGCAAGACGCAACCGGGGTCGGCCCCACGCAGATGCCAGCTTGGCATGTCCGTGTGCACGTCGGTCACCAGCGCGTCCCACTTCACGCAGTCCTCGGTGCCCGAATAGAAGAGAGCGGGATACCAGCCCTTGTAGCTCGGTGGCATTGGAGCGCTGCCGCGGTGATGTACAACTTGCATCACATCTTCGAGCAGCTTCGTCTGTTCGGCCGAAAGTTCGGACTGCCTGACTTCCTTTTCGGCAATCCCCTTGAGTTGTCCCATGCGATTAGCGAAGGCCCGCAAAAACTTCGCTTGCTTGACACGAGTTCCTTCGACGTGGCCCGGCACCGGTGTGGCGTCCAACAGATCGGCCGCCCGGCGCGCCATGGATTCCATTCGTCCCCAGAATGGCACGACTGGCTCGACAAACCCGGCCGGGTAGTAGCAGATCCCACCTGGAGTCACCGACTGCTTCACATATAGGATTGTGTCGTGTCGGAGTTGCGTCCACGAGGCGAGTTGTGTGTTCGTTTGCTTCAGGCCCCATTCGCGCGTTTGCATGACTTCGGGCAGGCGATCTTTGGTCGGGGCCGTCAGGGCACGCAGTGAATTCAACCAGGCCGTATAGATGCTCTCGTTCCAGTT
>JANLUE010000292.1:0-3619 GCA_031363325.1 Gemmataceae bacterium | reverse complement strand
TACGGCTACGACCGCGACTCGAACCGCCTGTACAAGGAAAATGCGCTCAGTTCGGCCGATAGCGAACTATATGCGTACGACAACTTGAATCAGATCACGAGCATGCAACGCGGCACGCTGAACGGCACCAAGACGGGCCTGACCGGGGCGGCCACGCGCTCACAGAGTTGGGACTTCGATTCGCTTGGCAATTTCGATTCGCAAACCACAAATGGAACGGCCCAATCGCGTTCACATAACAAGCAAAATGAAGTAACGTCGATCGCCAGCGCAACAACTCCAACTTATGATGCCAACGGCAGTCTCACAAAAGACGAATCTGGAAAAACGTTTAAATACGACGCCTGGAATCGGCTCGCCGAGGTGAAAAACTCGGGCGGAACGACACTGGCCACATATCAGTGGGACGGCCTCGGCCGCCGCACACGCGAGACTCGGTCGGGCACGACCACCGATATGTACTACTCTTCAGATTGGCGGTGCTTGAGGAGCGAGTCAGTGGCACGACGCGCATCTCCTACGCTTGGAGCCCAGTTTACGTCGACGCCATGATCGCGCGGGACCGCGACTCGGACAGCAACGGCTCACTTGAAGAGCGGATCTACGTCGCACAGGACGCGAACTTCAACGTCACTGCCTTGATCGACACATCGGGGACGGTGCAAGAGCGGTTCCAATACGATGCCTTCGGCTCGTTCACGGTACTCACCGGTACTTGGGGCTCGCGCGCCTCGAGCAGCTATGCATGGAAGTACCTGCACCAGGGCGGCCGATGGGATGCGGACGCAAATGTGTTTAGCTTTAGGAACCGGGATTATTCACCTATCCTAGGACGTTGGTTGCAATTAGATCCTCTGCGATTCTCCTCCGGGGATGTCAATTTTTATCGAGGCTACTCTAATTGCGCTATCAGGTTTACCGATCCATCCGGGCTCCAAACAATCGGACTTCTAAAACCATACACCGTGACGCCAACTCTTCAGGACAAGATAGCAGCGATCGTGGCAACGTACCTAGCCTACCTATACGATCCGAGCCTTAATGTGATCGACTGGTTCGGATTCTATGAGTTGCACGCGGCTACAGTCCTACAGTATTTCAACGGGCTTTTGATGAGCTATCATCGCGTCTCCACGTCACCGATCTCGCCGGAGAAGTTGAAGGAATTGATTAAACAGCTGGGCGATAAGCGGTATCAGGTCCGCGAGAAGGCGTCGCTAGAAATCGCGAATCTACTCGGCCGACCATTTGGATGCGACATCGCTGTGCTGATTGAATTTGGACTTAGAAATGGCGATACAGAGATAAGCAGTCGAGTAGAAGAGCTACTCAACAAATACCTGATCAGCTTCAATATTGACCTGCTGAACATTCTGATCAGGTCCAATCACGAAATTAAGATATTTGCTTCTGACGACGATATTCGAATGGTACTTAGTCTGATTTTCCACCTTAGAAACTCAGCCATGGTGTCACCTGCTACAAAGAAAAAGCTAGAGGAATGGCTTAACATTCCTGCTGTCAAGCAACGTCTTGAAGAAATGCGTCAGCGGGTTGAAGGCAGTGTCCTTCCTCCTCCTCGTATCGTGGACCGCTAGCGAACACCTTGGCGCTTTCGGGGCAGCGATTGCTGATTTGATGGGGGATAGCTGCGTTCTCACTGGAAGCGAGAGCAGTCGTGGGCACTAGTTAGGAGGATTCGATGGCTAGATTCATTACGATCCTTGCTTTCGGCTTTTCTGGCGTAGTGTGGGCGGACCCTCAACCGATTCTTCATTTGCACGTCGATAAATTGTTTAAGGAGCGGCCCAAACATTTCGCTACGCTATGGGTCGGTGGCGATTCTCGATTTGCGTGTGTTCTATGCGAGATCGATCACATTGAACATAGGTTAATCGTGCTCGATACTGTTAGAGATACGTCGAGGTGGATTGTAATGCCAGCCGCTTCGACAAAAGTGGCTCGCTCGCAGTTCTGCCACTATGACTCGAAGTACATGAATACCCAGTTTTTGAAGCGTGATCGAGGCAGATGGTTTCTCGGCTCAATCGACTGCGCAAAGGATCAAAGCTTGGTCATCGAGTATAAGCCATTGGAGCTTCCGACGGATGTCCGTGCGGCCGATTGTTTTATTCACTCTGACATTCTAAACAGATCACTTACTGTCTTCGGGATTTCTGATTCTATCGAGATTTACAATGTGACACCTGCTCTCAAAGCGGGTCTTACCAAACGGTTAGCCCTGGACGGGTCGATCAGTGCATACGGACTATCCAGTCATTGCGATCAGGCCGCTCTAGGTGTCACACTCAAATCAGAATACGGGCAAAAGTATTTATGTCGTGTCATCAAGCTGGAATCTCCGGATAAGCCCGTATCTGAATCGACGTACAATGACGCTGTCAGTTCCGTCTGTTTTTTTGATACTGATTCGAAATTGTTGGTTGGATCTCTGGACGGTTCGATTCATTTATGGAACCTTGCTTCGGGCAAACTGATCAAAACTTTACGAGAAGAGCACGGCGTTTCTTCTGTCGATTTCAGCCCGAACGGCAAGTTGATAGGTTTCACCACTTACTCAACAAGCTCAAACTTAGTGTTGAGTGCTCCAGACCTGTCGCCACTTCGGGCGTCGGTGTCGGCCCACAGTGGTGCCGCCCACATCCTTAAGTTTCTGTCAGATGACCGAGTGGTCACAGTCGGAGGTGACCGCACGATCAAGGTTTGGAAGACCGATGATTTGATCAAGAGCCGGTAAAGTGTCCTTCCTGTGCAATTATTCCGCGCCGCGACAGCTGGCTGGCGGCATCGCATCAACGAAGCCTGATGTGTTGCGATCGGCTGATGCGTGGTGGAAGAATGGTTTGCTCGGCGCGGACCACAGCCTGGGACTTGGCTGACGAATTGCATTTTCAACGACCAGGTTTACGCCACTCGGCGGTACTGCTTGATGAGGCCGCCGAGTTTCTCGGTGCAGACTACTTTGCCGCCGGTGAACGGTAGCGTCGTGGGTCGATTGTCGGCGGCCTCAGGCAAGGTGCGGTTGTCGAGGGCCTGGTGCGGGCGTTCGTCGAAATGGCGATTTTCCGCGGCTCGACTTGATTAATGTTCGTGTGTCCAGTATAGTTCCCTTGAGGGAGTTTTGGTGGGAGAGACTGCGCGCCGACCGGGCCGGCGACCGAGAGGGGTGCGACAGAATGACACGAATTGCGACAGAAATCTAAAGAAGTTTAGTTTCGGCGGGGGCCCGTGGCCGGAAGGGCTGTCCCAAATTGTCCACGATTGTCCCAAAAAACAAAAGAAGTTTAGTTTTCCGGCGGGCGAGGGAACGTTCGCGCCGGGCCGCCAGATCATGCCGGCGAGGCCGAAGTCGATGAGCCAACATTTGCCGGATTTCTCGACCATCAGGTTCGAGGGCTTCACGTCGCGATGCAGAATCTGTTCGGCGTGGGCCGAGTCGAGGGCCTCGGCCACGTCGGCGATCGTCGCGGCTACCGAGCGGCGATACGCGGGCGTCAGTTCCTGCGCGGCCGACGGAATCGGTTCGGCGGGACGGGCGTCGTTGGCCGGCTCGCGGGCGCTGTCGACGAGCTCGGCCAGGCTGGGCGTCTTGGCGGTC
>JANLUE010000266.1:0-2856 GCA_031363325.1 Gemmataceae bacterium | reverse complement strand
CGGCTCGGCCGATTCCTGCTGAAGGCGGTTCTTGGCGAAGGAGGCATGGGGGTCGTCTATCGGGCCGAGGACCCGGCCGATGGAACCACGGTCGCGGTCAAAGTCCTGCGGACGACGAACGCGGCTTCCGACAAAGCGCGGCGTCGCTTCGTTCGTGAAGGCCGCGTGCTGGCCGCCCTCGATACGCCGTACGTCACGCGCCTGATCGATGCGAACACGGACGGCGATCGATGTTTTCTGGCCCTCGAATTCATACCCGGGCCAAGCCTCGGGGCCCGACTCAAGAAAGCCGGCAAGTTCGACGAGGCGACCGCCCTGGGGTTCATTTCCGACGCCGCTCGTGGCCTCGCGGCCGCCCACGCACTCGGCATGATCCACCGCGACATCAAGCCGGATAACTTACTCGTCGCCGTCGGGCCGGAAGATTCGCTGCAAGTGAAGGTGACCGACTTCGGACTCGCCCGCGCCGTGTTGCCGACCGAGTCGCTCCAAGTGACTCGACCGGGGGCGGCGATCGGCACGCCGCTCTACATGGCACCGGAACAATTCGGTTCGGGAACCGTGGACGCGCGGGCCGACGTGTACGGGCTCGGGGCGACGTTGTTCCACATGATCGCCGGCCGGCCGCCCTTCGAAGCCGATGGCATGGCGATGTTGGCGAAGGCCGTCGCGTCGGACGAACCGCCGGCCCTCGATCGCCTCGTGCCGTCGTGCAGTGGCGCGACGGCTGCCCTCGTGGCCAAGTGCCTGAGCAAGGACCCCGCCCGTCGGCCGATCGACGCCGGCGCGATGCTCCGCGACATCGAGCGGATTCGCGGCGGCGAACCGACCGACGTCGCGATGCACCCCCGCCTGCCGACCGGGGCCGGCAAGGCGACCGAGTTCACGTTCACCTGGGAATTGAAGGCCCCGCCGGCGAAACTGTGGCCTTACGTCTCGAACACGGAGCGACTCAATCGGGCGATCGGCTTGCCGCCGGTGCGTTACGAAACGCGTCGCGACCCGGACCTCGGTACGCGTCGCTATGCGACCGCCAAGGTGGCCGGCATGCGAATGGAATGGGAAGAACATCCGTTCGAGTGGGTCGAGGGCCGACGCCTTGGCGTCTTGCGCGAGTTCAGTCGGGGGCCGTTCGCCTGGTTCGCGAGCGTCGTGGAATTGATTCCACGCGGCACGGGGACGCTGTTGAAGCACACGGTTCGAGCCGAGCCACGCGGGCTCGTCGGTCGCTTCGCCGCGTGGCTTGAGTTAAGCAAAAAGGCCCCCCGGTCTCTCGAAAAAGTCTATCGCCGAATCGACGCCCTGGTCGCGACCAAGGCCGACGCTCCGACCGCCGACGCGTTCGAAGAGCCGACCCGCCTGAACCAGGCGCGGCAACAACGCGTGCGGGCCGGCGTGAATCGACTCGTCGCATCGGGATCGACCCCAGAGTCGGCGGAACTACTGGGCCTGTATCTGGCGAACGCCCCCGATCAGGAAGCGGCCCGCATTCGCCCGCTGGCGCTTGCTCATCGATTCGGCCTCGACGAGACGGGCGTCACCGATGCGTGCCTGAGGGCCGTCGGCGCCGGATTGTTGCAACTCCAATGGGACGTGATCTGCCCGCTGTGCAAGATTCCCTCGGGCCGCAAAGATACACTCCGCGAGTTGAAGGAACACGAACATTGTCAGGCGTGCGCCGCCGACTTCCAGGTCGATTTCGCGGCGGCCGTCGAGTTGGTGTTCAAGGTTCACCCGGACGTTCGGCCCGTCGAAGTGGGCGTGTACTGTGCGGGCGGGCCATCGCATTCGCCCCACGTCGTGGCGCAGACGCGTGTCGCACCGGGCGAGAATATCGAGCTGGAACTCGACCTGTCCGAGGGGGCCTATCGGATTCGTAGCCCGCAACTGGCGTGGGCGATCGATCTGCGGATTGCCCCCGGCGCGAGCGGCCGACGCTGGGAAATCGACTTGGCCAAGGCGAGCAAGGAGAAGCCGACGCTCGCGCCCGGTGGGCAAGTGCTCGCTCTACGAAATGGCCGGGCCACGGAGATAGTCGTTCGAGTGGAACGGATGGCGGCCCGGGACGACGCGCTCACGGCCGCCCGCGCTACGGCCCTGCCGGCCTTCCGCGATTTGTTCCCCGGCGAGTTGCTTACGCCCGGCCAACTGACGCCGGCCGCGACCGTGACGCTCCTGTTCGTGCAACTCGCGGACGGCGAGCGCATCTACGATCGACTCGGCGAGGCGCCGGCGTTTCAACTTCTGCAAGCGACGTTCCGGGCACTCGAAACGAAGATCAAGTCCGATGGCGGGGCGGTCGTGAAGACGGTCGGCGAAGGATTGGTCGCGGCGTTCGCGGAAGTGACGACGGCCGTCAAGTCCGTGCTCGGCCTGACGGCCGCGCTCTCGACCGACCCGGTCGCGAAGGACGCCCGGCTGAAAGCGGGATTGCATCGCGGCCTCGCGATGGTCGCGACCTTCAACGACCGCCTCGACTACTTCGGCCAGACGGTTCGCCTAACCAATCGACTGCTGATCGCCGCCGAGCCCGGCGAAGCATGTCTGAGCGTGGCCGCGGCCGGCGACCCCGAAGTGACCGCCCTGATCCGCGACCACCATCGGGAAGTCAAGCTGACCGAAGTCGCCGGCGAACGGGGCCCGGTGTTGGCATACCGCGTGGCGCTGAACGAAACGGGGAAGTCTTGAGCTTGGCACGTCCAATGCCAAGCGAGCCGGCGGCGTCATCGACCTTCGGGTTGATACGGCCATCTGCTTGCCCCAAGTCGTTGGCCAGGCGAGCCGGGGGGCGTTAGCCCCTCGGGTGAACCCCGGACGACAAACCACTTGTTCAGGTTGATCAGGCAAGCTCTTTGT
>JANLUE010000243.1:0-6680 GCA_031363325.1 Gemmataceae bacterium | reverse complement strand
GGGCTCGTTGGTGCCCGGACGGCCAATCCGGAGTTCGACGCACCCATCGACGCCTTGCGATACGTTCTCGTTGGCAAGGACACCGCGTCCAAGCTGCAGTATCCGGCCATGATGGTCGTGTTCTTGCTGCTCGCGTTGGTGCTCGGAATCGTCATGCATAAGAGCGTGATCGGCCGATATTGGTACGCGATCGGCTACAACGAATCGGCCGCCCGCTATTCCGGCATTGCGACCGATCGCTATCGACTCATGGGGTTCGTCATTTCGTCGGCCCTCGCCAGCCTGTGCGGCGCGATGCTCCTACTCGACTACAACCAGGCGAACCCGACCGACGCCGGCGAGACTTGGGAGTTGTACGCGATCACGGGAGCGGTCCTGGGCGGCTGTAGCTTGCGGGGCGGCGAAGGGACGGCGATTGGCATCGTGCTCGGCGCGATGGTGCTACCGCTCTTGAAGAACCTGATTAGCTTCCTGGAAATCCGCGACGCGATCATCCCGGCCGTGATTGGCTTGACGCTTCTGTTCGGCACAATCGCCGACGAGTTCTTCCGCCGTCGCTCGTTGGGGCGGAAGTGAGCCTTGTTACCACCCGGTCACCGAACAGTTCCGCGACTTGCTTCGTCTCATAAATTGACTCCTCGCGGAAGTCGTGCCCCTCCCGATCACCTTCGAGTCCGACCAGAATCGCATGCCAGCCGCCGAGCGATTGCCGGACCGCGACCCGACCGAGTTCGACCTCGACGCGCCGGACGATCCGCCGGCCATCGACACGCCGACCGACCCCCTGCCGGCGACCTCCGACCAGTTGCCGGTCATTCCCGAGCGAACGCTGACGTTCGATGGCGTCGAACGCGTCAGCGCGACGCCGCCGCCGGATATTTTGCGCGACGCTGTGCCGGGTTATGAGATCGTCTCCGAGCTTGGCCGCGGCGGGATGGGGGTCGTCTATCTGGCTCGCGACCGGCAACTGAATCGGCCCGTCGCCCTGAAGATGATTCTGTCCGGCGAACATGCCGGTACGAACGAACGCGATCGATTTCGTCGCGAGGCCGAGGCCGTCGCGGCGCTGCAGCACCCGAACATCGTCTCGATCTATGACATTGGGGAAGCGGCCGGCCGACCGTACCTGGCGTTCGAGTACGTCGGCGGGGGGACGTTGGCCGCGTACCTCGATGGCCAGCCATGGCCCGCGAAGCCAGCCGCCGCGCTGGTCGAATCGTTGGCACGGGCCGTTCATTACGCGCACGGTCGGGGCGTCGTTCATCGCGACTTGAAGCCGGCAAACGTCCTCGTTCAGGCCGCCGAAGGTCGGCCACGCCCGGTCGATCGAAAGGGCTTCCGCCCGCCGAACACGGACTTCCGCGACTTCAAGATCACCGACTTTGGTTTGGCCAAGCGAGTGCAGCCAGAATCCTCCTGGTCCGACGATTCGGAACGAACGGCCCCCCTGGGGCATACGCGGACCGGGGCGGTCGTTGGCACGCCGAGTTACATCGCGCCGGAACAGGCGGCCGGCAAGAATCGCACGATCGGTCCGCCGGCCGACGTTTACGCCCTCGGGGCGATCCTGTACGAGTTGCTCACCGGCCGGCCGCCTTTCCGGGGCGAGACGCCGCTCGACACCGTGCTTCAAGTGATGGCGGACGATCCGGTCCCGCCCTCGAAGCTGCGCGCCAAGCTGCCGCGCGACCTCGAAACGATTTGCCTGACGTGCCTGGCGAAGGAACCTCGCAAGCGCTATGCGACGGCCGACGCGCTCGCCGAAGATTTACGACGATTTCAGCATGGCGAAGCGATCGCGGCCCGACCGGTCGGTTGGCGCGAGCGCGCCATCAAGTGGATGCATCGCCACCCCGCTGCCACGGTCTTGGCCACGACCAGCGCCATCGCGGTCGCATCGCTTCTCGCGGTGAGTTTGTACTTCAACGTCGAATTGCGATTGGCGGCCGACCGCGAGGAAGGCGAGGCGCAGGCCGCCCGCGAGGCCCAGGCTCGGGCCGAACGAGAGAAGATCATCGCCCAGGGCGAACGGGTCGAAGCGAATCGTCAGAAGGCCGAAGCGGACAAGGCGCGAGCCGACGCGGAAACCAAACGCCGCGAGGCCGAGCGTGGCGTGTACGCGCTCCAGTTGTTCAAGGCCGCCGCCCTCGGCGAACGCGATCCCCAACGGGCATTGCGCTTGCTCGACGATCGCAATCGTTGTCCCGAAGAACTGCGCGACTTCACCTGGCGCTATTTGCGTGGCCAGGTGCTCGTCACAGAGCAGGTGCTCGGCGTGCAGCGCTCGGGGCCGATCCTGCCGCCGGCCGCCCGCGTCGTGCATTCGCCCGATGGCACGCTCGCGGCCGTCGCGAGTGGCCGCGACCCAATCGTTCGCGTGTACGACTTGAAGGGCAAGCCCCCGCTCGTGCCGGCTTACGTATTGTTTGGTCATTCGCTGGCGGCGCACGCCGTGTGCTTTTCGCCGGACGGCAAGACGATCGCGACCGGGGGCGGCGACAACACGGTCCGCCTCTGGGAGCTGCCGCCACGCCGACAAGGTTCGCCGACATCGGTCCGACCTTATGCGACTCTGACCGGCCACACGAACACGGTCCTCGCGGTCACCTTCGATTCACGGGGTGGCCGACTGGCGAGCGCCGGGGCCGATGGGATCGTTCGCTTGTGGGACGTGCCGGGCGGCGAACCGCGCAAGTCGCCGGTCGCGGCCAACGTGATGCGTGGGCACACCGGCAGCGTGCTGGCGATCGTTTGGCCGGCCCGGGGGCTCTATTCGGCCGGGTCCGATGGCCGCGTCCTGGAATGGAAGCCGGAGGCCGGCGGCGCCAAGTTTGTCGAATTGTTCAAGCTCAAGAAACAAGCACTGGCGCTCGCGGCCTCTCCCGACGGCGAATATCTCGCGGCCGCCGGGGACGCCGAAGCCGATGAAGACGAGCCGGCCATCGTCCTCTATCGGCCGCTCACCGATCGCAAGGCCGGCCAGCTACTCGGCCACACCGGGTTCGCGGTTTACGATTTGGCCTTTACTGGTGATGGCAAGCGGCTCGCCAGCGCCGGTCGAGACGGCACGATTCGACTGTGGGATGTCGGCTCCTTGCAGGAGCGTGCCGTGTTCCGCCCGGAGAAAGAACCCCGCCCTCAGGACGGAACCGTTCGCGCCATCCGCGCCGTGAGCTTCGCACCCGATGGGCTTTCCGTTCTGAGCGGGGGCCAGGACGGGGCATTGCGT
The DNA here is from genome assembly GCA_031363325.1 of Gemmataceae bacterium. Classification (GTDB taxonomy): domain Bacteria; phylum Planctomycetota; class Planctomycetia; order Gemmatales; family Gemmataceae; genus SIAJ01. The sequence goes on along the minus strand of JANLUE010000243.1, from coordinate 3,451 downwards.
CGTTGGGACTTCGCGACCCAACAGGAAGAAGTTCTCGAGCTGGATGCTCGCGCTCCGCTCGCGGCGGCCGCGATCTCGGCCGATGGTGGAACACTGGCGGTCGCGGAACGGGCCGCCCCGCAGGTCAAGATCTGGCGGCTGGGCGAAGCGACGAACAAACTCGCCAAGGAACCGAGCGCGATTCTGCGCGGCCTCGATCGACCCGCCCGAACCGTGGCCGTCAATCAAGACGGTTCGATCGTCGTCGCATCGGCCGGCGACGCGATTTTCGTCTGGCGCACACTGGAGCCGAACGGGGTCGATCGGCCGGCGAAGTATCCGAAGATCACGGCCGTCTCGCTCGCCATTCGCGGGACAACGCTCGTCTATGCCACGGAGGAGTTCCAACTCAAATCGATCGACGTGCAAACGGGCCGGGCACCGTTGACGTTTTCGCAAGCGATGGGTCGGCCGTCGCTCGTCGCGTTCAGCCCGGACGGTCGCAAGCTCATCACGGCCGGCGAATTGATGCTGCAAGTGTGGGACGCCGCCAACGGCGAACTGCTCTACGCCAACCCGTTCGCGCACACTCGACGAATTACGGGAATCGCCGTCGCGATCGGTTCGACGGCCGGCACCTGGGACATGGCGACCGCCGACGACGGGGGCATGGTTCAAGTCTGGGAGTTCTCGCCGAAGCCCGCGGTTGAAGGTGTCGGAGAAGTGCAACCGGGCCAGGCCCTGCTCGCGCGAGCACGGCTCGCGCCCGTCGCCTTGACGGACCCGGTCGGCACGCTGGCGTTCACCGTCGACGGCCGCTCGCTGGCCACCGGCGGCTCGGACCGACTGATTCGCTTACGCGACCCCGAGACCGGCCAGGAACGCGCCGCCCTCGGCGGCCATACGGATACGGTACTCCTCGTCGCCTTCCGGGCCAGCGACCGAACGCTCATCACGGTGGGTCGCGAAGGGTTTGCTCGCGTCTGGCGGGCGGCGAAGTAATCGATGGCGAGCGAAGCGACATCTTCGTTCCCCTTGATGCTTCCTACGTTGAACATGTCCGCACGGAGGGAGCCGTCGATGAGGCGCTGGTTCGATATCGGTTGGCTGCTGCTTTGGGGCGGGCTGTCGTCCGCCTGGTGCCTGTCGGCCGCCCGCGAACTGAGCGCCACGTTCGACGAACCGTTCTACCTCCGTGAAGCCCTGACTTCGTGGCGGACCGGAAGCTATCACGGCCTGATGCGGGCCGGTACGCCGCCGCTCTCGATCGACCTTCAATATTTGCCAATCTACTTGTGGGAACGAGCCCGCGGCGAACCGTTCGACTTCGTCACGGATTTCCACGCGATTCTCCCATACGCCCGGGCCATGAACCTCGTGTTCTGGTGGCTCCTGCTCATCTATGCGCTGCGCGTCGGGCGAACGTTTGGCGGCCCGTGGGCCGGTCGCTTCGCCGTGCTCCTGATCGCCACCGAGCCGAGTTTGCTCGCGCACGCGGCCCTGGCGTCGACGGACATTTCCGTCGCGGGCCTGACGCTCGCGTTCGCGTTCCACTACTTCCACGGTCGAGACGCGGGCCGATTCCGCCGTTGGGTGTTGCCCGGCCTGCTCTTCGGCCTGGCGCTGACGGCCAAGCTTTCGGCACTCACGGCGTTGCCGCTCGTCATGGTCGCAATTGAAGTGCCCCGCTGGTGGCGAAGCCGAGACCTCACCCCCCTCTCCGAAGCGGAGACGAGGGTGAGCTTCTTACGCCGAGCTTGGCGCATCTCGAGCGCGTTTCGCTGGGACTTCATCAAGGTCTTCACGGTCGCGTCCGTGTTCCTCTGGACGTACTGCGGGTCGGACTGGAAGCCGCAACAATCGTTTGTGAAGCTCGCGGACGGGATGGCCGACGATCATCCGTGGAAGCGTGAAGTCACCTGGATTTCGAGGAACCTGCGCGTGTTCCCAAACGCCGGCGAAGCGATCGCCTATCAGGTGAAGCACAACATCCGCGGCCACCCGACGGGCCTGCTCGGCGAGTATCACCGCCGCGCCGTCTGGTACTACTTTCCCGTCGCCCTCTCGATCAAGCTGACGCTCCCGGTCCTGGTACTGTTGGCCGGGTTGTTGGTCCTGAGGCCGCGCGCATACGCCACTCCAATCGCGCTTGCCGCGTTGTTGTTGCTCGTCTTCAGCTTGAACACGCGGGTGCAAATCGGCGTACGAATCGTTTTTCCACTCGTGGTCGTCCTGTTGGTCGCGTTGGCAAGTGCGCTCGCGAGCGCGACCGAGTCGTGGCGCGATTCACGTCGCGGTGGCCTGGTGGTCGCGCTCACGGCGATTTGCGTCTACCCCCCTATGACAGTTTGGCCGGACGGGTTGCGCTACGCCAATGAGCTGTGGGGCGGAACGGAGAACGCGCATCATCTTTTGACGGAATCGAACTTCGACTGGGGCCAGGGCCTCGTCGAGCTCGACCGCTGGACCGACGAGCGTGGCCTGCCTCGGACGGCCGTCTGGTACTACGGCATGGACCCGGCGATCCAGAATCAGCCGGGCCGATTGCTGCAACTTCACTGGGAGGCGTTCGGCATCAAACAACCGGCCGACACGATGCGAATCGTGCGCGGCAAGGTCGTCGCGGTCGGCTACTCGATGCTCCACGGCAACCCGCACATCACCGAGACCATGCCCGCCGTGATCGAGTTCTTCCAGGCCCGCGAACCCATCGGCCATACAAGGACGTTTTTCGTGTACGATTTTCGGGAATGATTGGAGCTCACTTCGCATACGCGAACCGCACGATGTCGAAGCCGAGCACGAAGACGAACGCCAGCCAGAAGTGGAGTCGTGGGTCGTGGTGTTTGCGCTCACGCAGATTGGCCACCAGCCACGAGAGTCCGGCCGCCGCGAAGGGGCCGACGATCAGGTTGGTGATGCGCATCCAGGCGAACGGGAGCATCGCTTTGGGATGGACGAGATTCGCGAGCGCGCCGAGGATGCCGCCCCCCACCAGGAAAAAGAACATCAGGATACAGCCGGTCCGACCCGAACGTTCGTCGCGATCGGTGGCGAGATCGAAGCCCATGTAGATCGCGAATTCGACGCCGAATTCGAGCAGCCCCTGGAGGACCACGACGAGGACTTCTTCCATTTTGGGCTCCCGCGAGTGATGAGTGGAGGCCGGTCTCTGGAGACACCCGGCCATCGGCGAACCGATTCATAGTACCGTCTGAGTCGCGCTCCGTCGGAGACCCGCCATGCGACGTTCTCTCCTTGCCCTCGCCTTGATTGCTTCGGCCGTTCGGGCCGACGACGCGTTCGAGCGTGCCGTTCGACCGTTGTTCCTCGACCGTTGCGTGAAGTGCCACGGGCCGGACAAATAGAAAGGTTCATTGCGCCTCGATTCGGCGATCGCCTTTGCCCAAGGCGGTGCCACGGGCCCGGCTGTCGCTCCCGGCAAGCCGGCCGAGAGTTTGTCGCTCAAGGC
>JANLUE010000232.1:0-11233 GCA_031363325.1 Gemmataceae bacterium | reverse complement strand
ACGACGACAACGAGACTGCCTCCGTCATTCAGTTTTTTCGAACGCGACGTCGGTAGTCCACGCGTCGGCACCTTGTCCGAGATCATGAATCGACTTTTGGAGAAGCCATGAGCCGGCTCGTCCTCGACGCTGAATTGCGAGAGAAACTGGGCGATCTGTCGAAGGTCATCGACGTGTGCAACGAGAGCGGCCGTCGTATCGCCCGAATCGTGCCAGACGAAGCCTCAAGTTTTGAGCCACCGTTTTCGCGGCAGGAGCTTGACCGGATCCACGCGACGACCACTTGGCATTCGTCGGACGAGGTCTTTGCCCGCTTGCGAAAGCTCGAGAATAACAGTCATTCGGCCGATTGAGGGCAACTACGTGGCCAAGCTTCCGTTTTCCAAATGGCCCACCGACGAACGCTCTCGTTGGGTGATGGCTGGCAACACGTTTGGTCGACATCTGATGGCTGCGGCACGAGACTACGCGTTGGAGCGAATTCCAATGTCGGCCGCGTCGGAAGTGCGTGAGGCCGCGAAGCAAGCGGCGCTCGATGCGATCTACGGAATGTTGATGTTACTCGATGGGGTGGCCGATTCGAAGATCGACAAGAGTCACGCGGCGAGTTACGTATTGGCTTCCCGAATTCGGAAGTCAGGTCAATCGCAGCCGGTCGAAGAGTTTGAATTGGCACCCGAAGGAGATGGGCTGTGCATGGGGTTTCACGGCTGGGTCGCCGACGACTTCGGCAAAGCTTGAATGTAACCGATTCAACTCACTCCAAATTTGCCGGTAGAATGTCCATGTTGTGTCGTCTATTTGGTAGGCGTGAATTGTGCGCCACGGCCGCGCTCGCCAGACACTGTTCCTTTGTGGCTCTTCATAGTCGTTTGAGATTCGGTTGAATCCGTCGAGGACCAAGTCATGCTTTCCCGTCGCGACTTCCTCAAGCGTTCGTCCCTGATCGCCACGGCCCCGCTCGTGCCGGGGTTTATCGAGCGCACAGCCCTGGCCGCGCCGGCGGGCAAGGACTCGATCCTTGTGGTCATCGAAATGACTGGCGGGAACGATGGGCTGAACACCGTCATCCCGTTCCGCGACGATGCCTATCGATCGATGCGGCCGACACTCGCGTTCCAGTCGAACCAGGTCGTCCGCGTGACCGACGAACTTGGCTTGCACCCGGCGCTAGCGGGCATGGGGCAACTCCTTCAGCAAGGCAAGCTCGCGATCGTCCAGGGGGTCGGCTACCCGAACCCGGACCGCTCGCACTTCGAGAGCATGGACCGCTGGCAATGCGGCGAGATTACCGCGAAAGTTAGTGGTACCGGCTGGCTGGCCAAGAGCGTGCCCGACCTCGCCAAGGGCAAGGGCGGCGGCGTGCCGGTCATGCACATCGGTAGCGAGAAGCTCCCGGTCGCGTGTCGCGGTACGACCCAGGGGGTGTTCACGATCAACCAGGATCAGCCGTTCGAATTGAAGCTCGGCACGCCCGGCAGTGCCGAGGAAGCGGCCCGCAAGAAGTTGCTCGCCGAAGTCTCGGGCACGAGTTCGCTCGCCGATGGCGACCTGCTCCCGTTCGTCCAGCGCCGTCATCTGCAAACCTACACATCGGTCGAGAAGCTCAAGGAGATTTTGAAGACCCAATCGACGGAACTGGGCCGCAGCGGGGTCGGCACGTCGACCCTGTACTTCAAGCTCGACCTGATCGGCCGGCTGATCGAGCAAGGGTTCGGCACGCGCGTCTTCTATGCCGCGATCGATGGCTTCGATACGCACTCCGGGCAGGCCGCCACGCATCAGAATTTGTTGCAGCAAATCGATCAGGCTGTCAGCGCCTTGTTCCAACGCCTTCAACGCACCGGCGACGACAAGCGAACGCTCGTGATGACGTTCTCGGAGTTCGGCCGGCGCGCGGCCGAGAACGGCTCGAAGGGAACGGACCACGGCAGTGGTTCGTGTATGCTCATCGCGGGCCCCGGCGTGAAGGCCGGCCCGATCGGCAAGCACCCCAGCCTGACCGACCTGACCGAAGGCGACCTGAAGTACCACACGGACTTCCGCCGCGTCTACGCCACGCTCCTCGATGGCTGGCTGAACGTCGACAGCAAGACGGTCCTCGGCGACAAGTTCGAGCCGATCAAATTGCTGGCGTGAAGTAGATCCCGGCGCGCGTTGGCCAAAAGCATCGCCAGTTGCAGGAAGTCCGACGCGTCCAACTTGGCCCGCAATCGCGGCGTGAACTGCAACCGAGCCATGATCGTGGGACAGGTTTCCAACCTGTCCGGAGGGATGCTGCGAAATCCCGGTCACGAATCGAACATTTGTCGTTTCGATTGCGGCCCCACCACACGCTCTCAACTCACTGGCCCTTCGCGCCGGTCGTTTCGGCGAGCCAGTTCACGAGCGGCGAGCTGGGGTTCTTCGATTGCTGATAGCCCCACATGCTGTGCAGGAGTTCGTAGGCCATGATCGTGCCGACGAAGAGAACGATCAGCGTCGGGAACATCAGGATCGCGGGGAGCGGGCCCCACTCGGTCGAGGCCGCCGGGCGAATTTCATCTTCGTCGTCGTCTTCGTCCCGGACGCCGCGAAGCGCGCCGACCGCGTCTTCATCGTCGAGGTCGATCGGTTCGCCGTCTTCGTCGACGACCTGACGCTTCTTCTTTTTCTTCGGCACGTCGTCGGCGAGTGCGACGACTTGCGATTCGCTTTCGTCGTCGGCGACCGCGTCGGCTTCGTCGAGGGCCAGGTCGAAGTCCGAACTTTCGACATCCGTATCGCTATCGTCGAGCGACACGACTTCGCTGGCCGAATCGTCGTCGAGGGCGGGGATCTCGAAGTCCGTCGCCTCGAAGATGTCTTCCTTCTTGCTTTCGCCGGACACGTCGAGAGCCAGATCGCTGGGCTCTTCGAGGGTCAACTCGAACTCGCTGTCCGAGTCGGCCTGAACGTTTTTGCTCGAACCGCTCTTCTTTTTCTTCTTCGAAGAGAGGCCGGTACCGGGGGCGTCGAGCGACAACTCGAAGTCGACTTCGTCGGAATCGTCCGCGGCGGCCGCCTTCTTCTTCTCGAGCGACACGCCGCTATCGGTCGGTCGGTTCAAGTTGATGCCGCTCTGGCCGGACTTGCCGGCGGCCGGCGCGGGCATGTCGCCCAGCGAGACTTCTTCGCTCGAGTCCTGCGTGAGCGAAAGCTCGAACTCGTCGCTGTCGGCGTCGAGCGTCAATTCGAACTCGCTCGAATCCTCGGCCGGCTCGGGTTGTTTCGCTTTCGCCTTGTTCTTGCCCGAGTCGCCCGACTTGAGTTTGGCGCTCGAAAGCTTGCCGGACTTGCCGCTCAGCTTCCCGGAGTCGCCCGCGTCGAGCGAGAACTCCTCGGTGAGGATCGATTCCTCGTCGTCGGCGGACGGCTTCTTTTTCTTTTCGGCTTTCTCCAGGCGCACGTCGCTGTCCGAACCGGACTTCAGCTTCTTGCTGCTCGGCGCGTCGGGGGTGAGCACGAAGGCCGTGACCGAATCGTCGAGCGCGAGGGGCGCGCCCGAGTCCTTCTTGGCGAGGCCGATGTTTTCCGGGATGTCGAGCGGCGAACTATCGGTGAGTTGCGACATCTCATCGGACGAGCCGAGCCCGTAGGTGCGGGCGAGTTCGTCGATCTCGTTGGAGCGGAATCGCAAGGTTGCCCCATCGCGGAAGGGGCGGACCTTGGTCCATTCCGTTTGGAGGCGTCGCTTGAATTCCGACGCGGACAAGTTGAGTTTGTCCGCGGCCTCTTCGAGAGTATAGGTCTGCGCCATGACGGAACCTTGCGCGCCCGGAGGCGGGCGCGTGAGACGGGCCGGATGATAATTTGATTCTAATCGGCCCGGCAAAGAACACAAGCGGGAAGGCTGAGAGGAGATAGCGAAGCCGGGCCGGTCGCGCCGATTGCGCGGGTCGCATGGGTCGCGTCGACCTTACCAGCCCGCCGCTTCTTCCCCGTCAACCCGCAGCGTCAAACACTTCGCGCTGCCGCCCGCCTTCAGGAATTCGTCCAACTCCACTTCAATGGACTTGTAGCCCCACCGATTCAGGTCCTCGGCGAGCCGCGGGCACTGGTTGTTGTGGATCACCGATTTCCCAATCACGACCGCGTTGCAGCCGAAGCGATGCGCTTCCGGCTCGACGACGGGGAGCAATCGTTCGACGTGCGCTTCCAGAACCCGTTTCCCGTATTCGTCGAACGCCTCTGGGAAATACAGGGCTTCCGTCGCGGATAACGGGCAAATACACGTGTCGAGGTGATAGAATCGCGGGTTTACGAGTTCGAGCGGCAGCACGCGAACCCCCGTTTCGTTCGCGACCCACTGGTGGGCGTGCACGTCGGACCGCGTGCGATAGCCCGCGAACAGGGCCGGCCCGCAGAACAACGCGTCGCCGGCTCCCTCGTGGTACATTCCCTCCGGCCAGTGAACGACTTGATACCCGTGGTCCCGGAACCAGGCGTCGAAGAACGGTGACTCCCTGGCGCGAACTTCGTGGAGAAACCGCGAGGAAAAGAATCGGTCGCGGAACATGAGGCCGGCGTTGGCCGTGAACACGAGGTCCGGCAGCCCCGGCTGGGGGGCCATTTCCTCGACCGCGACGCCGAGCCCCAAGATCGTTTCGCGGAGCGTTTTCCACTGTTTCCAGGCCACATCACGAACGCTGGCGAGCGACTGTTTCATCCAGGGGTTGATCTCATATTCGATCCCATAGTGATCGGGGGGACACATCAAGATGCGGGGGGACGGGCGCATCGTTGGCCTCCGGGCGTGCGAAAAGTGTGTTCGTGTCGTATTATACGGCGACGAGCCTTTTCGATTGGGAGGTGCCGTGCTCCGCTTGAAGGTTGGTTCGACCGTGGTCCGCCGGGTGTGGTTCACTCCCGACGGCCGTGCGCTCTGCGCCCGCTGCGCGGGTGAGGGTGCTGCGTTCGTGCGCTGCCGTGCGGATCGGCCGGGGCACGTCGAGCGCGTGGTCGTCACCGGCCTCGCAACCTTGTACGCGGTCTCGCCCGATTGCAATGCGGCAGCCGGCGTCCGGCGCGTCGAAGGCGCGGACGATGAGTGGGGTTTGGCCATCCAGTGGGCGAACGGCAAGTTCGTGCAGCTGGAAGAAGAAGTCTCGACCCACGCCCCAATTGGGCTTTCCTTTTCCCCCGACAGCAAAAGACTTTGGGGCCACATGACCCCACCCCGGTCGGCCGGTGGGGTCGCGCGACTCTACTGCTGGGACACCACCACGGGCAAGGAACTTCTCTCCGCGCTCTCCGATGGCACGGGTTGCGAAGTGATGCCCGCGCCGGACAATCGCCACGCCGTCTCGGCCGCGAACTGGATGGGCCCGCCGTACACGCCGTTCTTGTTCCGACACGACACCGAATCGTGGCGGCGCTTGAATCCCCTACCCGGTCGACCGCTGACGGCCGCGTGGTCGCCCGACAGTCGCTGGCTCGCGATCGGCACGCCGAGCGGGCTCGGCCTGTACTCCGCCCCCGAATACGAACTCGCCCAGGCCGTCGATGGACACGGAGGTTCGGTCACCGGCGTCGCGTTCCATCCCTCGGGCACGCACGTGTTCACGGGCGGCGAAGACCGCACGGTGCGCCGTTGGTGCATCGGCCAGACGTTGAAGGCGGGCGGCGCGTTCGATTGGGACATCGGGGCCGTGTGGTCGCTGGCGGTTTCGCCGGACGGCCTGATCGCGGCGGCCGGCGGTTCCTTCGGTGAACTGTGCATCTGGGACCTGGACGAATGACATGATTCGCCTGGACGTCGGCCTGCGCCGAATCGAGTCGCTGTGGTTCACGCCGCGCGGCTTGTTGGTCGCGATCGCCGGACATTCTTCCGAAATGAAACGGGCCTACGTCTGGGACTTTTCCGCTCCTCAAGCACCGCGATTCACAATCGAATTGCCCGATGGAAATTGTGTTTCATCGGACCTCGGCACGCACTTCGAGGTTCTCGGTTCTGGGCCGAATTTGACGTTCTCGGCGTTTCGTATGATGCGGGTGGGCCGGGAGCTGTGGCGCGAAATCGGTCCCGCGTTTGGCTGGGTTGACTCGTTCTTTTCGCCGGACGATTCGCACGTCTGGCTGCTCGGCCGGATTCGCGGGCCGCAATTCTTCTCCGATACGCTCGTAATTTGGCGCACCAACGACGGCGAACGAATCTTCGAAAGCGAAATTCCGCGCGCAATCGATTGGATCCGCCCGTCTCCCAACAACTTGCAAGCCCTGGCGTATAGCGGCAATGGCGGCCAGTTCGAACTCTTCAACTTGCCGGACAAATCGTGGCGACACTCCCCGACGATTGGACCGAAGATCAACGCCGCCATTTGGACTGACGACTCGCGCGCCGTCATCGCGGTGACGTCAAATGGCCTGGCCGTTGTCGATGCCCTGAACCTCCAATTCATCGCGCGCACATCGAGCGAGCGCGACCAATTCAACGTCGTCGCCCATTGCCCCGATCGCTCGATGATTCTGACTGGTAGCAAAGACTCCGTACGCACATGGTCCTGGCACGGCCCGGACCTTCGTCCGCTCGAGACCTACGACTGGGGCATCGGTCAGGTTACCGCGATGGCCGTCTCGCCGGATGGGGCGCTCGCCGCGGCGGGAAGCGGCGACGGGTCGATCGTGGTTTGGGACTTGGAGTGAATGGTTCAAGTCGCCGACGGTGTTGCACGTGCCGTCGTTTCAGCCCATTTTCGAGTCCGCCGCGCGACCAGGCGTGGCAACGTCGATCGTGCGGACGTTCGAGCTGAAGTCGGCGTGAGGTGGCACTACTGGCGGCAGTGACGCATGGAATCGAAGATTGAGAAAGTGAAACAGTCATTGACCTTTCGTTGGTCAAGGTCACCTCGCGGCTGAACCTCTACTCTTTCTTTTTCAGCCCGCACGGTTTCGCCATGACGGCGATGAACAGTTGTTGTTTCTCTTTGTCCTTGCCGACGTGATAGTTCGTCGCCATCGAGACGTATTTGTCGCAGACGCATTCGTACGTGATCTCGGTCAACTTCGGGGGCTTGATCGTCAGCGTGATGCGGCCCTTCTCGTCTTTCGGTTTGTTGGCGGTCACTTCGACGATTTGATCGTCGGTCAACTTGAGCTTTCGCGTTTCCCCCAAGGGGATTGATTCCGTCGAGGTTCGATCGAGGCGGAAGCCGGTGAGCTTCTTGTCCGTCTTGCGGACTTCTTCGGCGAACTGCGTCAGCTTCTTTTGAATTTCGGTGTGGTGCTCACTCGCGAGGATCGAGAGCACGCGGACTTCGATGTTGGGCGGGTCTTCCTTCTTGTCCTCGGCGCGGGCCAGAATGGCGACCGCCAGGAACGCGGGGACGAGGGCGGGGATCGCGATTCGGGAGAGTCTCATGGCGTTCACGGGGCTCTGGGGGCCCAGATCATTGGTGGGTTGGCGGCCATCGGCGGGGCCGGGAATCGACCTTCGGGGTCCGATCCCAGCCCGTGAAATTCGACTTCATCCACTCGGGCGAGGACGAACATCGCGTCGTCCATCGGATGTCGGCCCACGCGAATCAGCGGGGCGGCCGACTCGGGCAGGCTGAGATAGCGGACCTCGTCGGCCCGCGCGATGGCGAACGGCTCGTCGTCCGGGTCGAACGGTGGACACAGGGCCGGCAGCTCGGTGACGGCGACCAACGTCGGTTCTGGCCGATCGGAGATGACGAACCCGATCGTCAGGCACGCGGCGACAGCCAGGATGGCGGCCGCGAACCGTTTGGTCCAACCGCGATTCGGCATGGCCGGCCGAGCGAGTTGGGCATGCAAGCCCGAGCGGACCATTCCCCACTCAGCGGGGCCGGGCACCGGTGGTTGAACCAATCGCCACAGTTCGGTGTTGCCCCGGCCGAGCGATTCCTGCTCGTCCAGAACTTCGCGGGCTTCCGGATGTTCCGCCAGCCATGTTTCGACTCGTGCGCGGTCGCGCGGCGACAATTCGCCGTCCGCCAAACCGGCCAGGAGTTCCATCGGTAAATCGTCGTGGTCGCTCATGCTTGCACCCGGGCCGCGAGCAAGCCCTTCAGCTTCTGGCGGGCGTAGAACAGCCGGCTCATCACCGTGCCGATCGAAATTCCCATCGCGTCGGCCACTTCCCGATAACTCAACCCCCCGTCCACATGCAAGACGAAGGTTCGCCGTTGCGTGTCCGGCAACTTGATCAAGGCATCGGCCAGCGCCTGCCGCAGGTCGGCCTCTTCAACTTCACGGCCGGGGTCGGCGTGGTCGGGCGTCATCCCGGAATCCGGCGTCAGCCGTTCCGTCACCGCGGTCGACAGTTCGTCGCGGCGCCGGCGTTGCCGACCCAGGTCGAGGGCGGCGTTGCTCACGACCCGCAGCAACCACGTCTTGAACGAACAGCGGTACTCGAATCCTCGCAAGTGCGTGAGCGCCTTGATGAACCCATCCTGGACCGCGTCCAGGGCGTCGTCGGAGTTCCCCAGCAACCGGTAGGCGACGCGATAGGCCGTCTCCCGGTAGCGGTGGAACAACGCGTCGAGGGCCGCGCGATCGCCGCGGGCCGCCCGCGGTACGAGCGTGTCGTCCCCGTCCTGGGGAGTCGGAGCCGTGTCAGGTCGCATGGCGCGGCGTACACTCCATTGGTGCAGACGGCACGGGGCGGCTTCCTATTCGCAAAACATTCTACCCGACGCGGCGAGCTTCGCGGGGGAATTCGGTCAAAGTTGTAACGGGCGGGCCTGGAATTCGAAACCATTTCAGGTGTCACCCACTCTTCGACGACAGCGAGCGCCGATCCATAAGCCAATCCGTGCCCGTGGGAAACATCCGATGCGATCTCTCTTCCTCCTCGGGGCCTTCGCCATGCCGGCTTTTTCGGACGAGGGGATGTGGCTCCTCACCGACCCGCCCCGCGAACGACTCAAGCAAAAGTACGGCTTCGAGCTGACGGCCGACTGGCTCGAACACGCGCGCCTCGCGTCCGTGCGCTTCAACAATGGCGGGTCGGGAAGCTTCGTGTCGGCCAACGGCTTGTTGATTACGAACCACCACATCGCGGCCGACGCGTTGCAGAAGCTGACGACGGCCGAACGCGATCTGTTCCGCGATGGCTTCTCGGCGAAAACGCCGGCCGACGAATTGAAGTGCCCCGACCTGGAACTGAACGTCCTGCAATCGATCGAGGACGTGACGGTCCGGGTGAACGCCGCGGTCAAGCCCGAATTGAAGCCGGCCGAGGCGAGTGCCGCCCGTCGGGCCGTGATGGCGGCCATCGAGAAGGAATCGCTCGACAAGACCGGCCAGCGCTCGGACGTTGTGACGCTGTACCAAGGTGGGGCGTATCACCTGTACCGCTACAAGAAGTACACGGACGTGCGGCTTGTGTTCGCCCCGGAGGAAGCGATCGCCGCGTTCGGCGGTGACGTCGACAACTTCGAGTTCCCCCGGTTCGGGCTCGATATTTCATTCTTCCGGGCCTACGAGGACGGCAAGCCGGCCCAGGTGAAGCATTGGTTCAAGTTCAGCCCGGCCGGCCCCGCCGACGGCGACCTCGTTTTCGTCACGGGCCATCCGGGGACGACCAATCGTCTCGAGACGATCGACAAGTTGAAGCATCGACGCGATCACACGCTGCCGTTCGCGCTGGCGCGTTTGCGAGCGATGGAAGCGGCCCTGACCCAGTACGGCGAACGCGGGCCCGAGAACAAACGCAAGGCGACGACCGACCTTCACCGAGCCGCCAATTCCCGCAAGGCCTTCGCCGGCCAATACCAGGGGCTGCTAAACCCGCAGACGTTCGAGGCGAAGGCGGCCCAGGAACTGGTTCTTCAGGGGCCGCTGACCGTCGAGCCCGGCTCGGAACGGTTTGCGAAGGCGTACGACAACGCCGTTCGTCAGATCGCCGACATTCAAAAGGCCTACGCCTCCTTTGAAAAGCCACACAATCTGCTCGAGACGGGGACGGCCTTTCCCGCGCAACTCTTCGCGATCGCACGTCATATCGTGCGTTTGACAACGGAACTGGAAAAGCCGAGCGGCACGCGCATGCGCGAATATCGCGACTCGAACCTTGAGTCGCTGAAGTTCGAATTGTTCTCGCCGGCCCCGATTCACGCCGACCTGGAGCGCGTGAAACTGTTGACCGGCCTCACGTTTCTCGCGGAGAACCTCGGCGGCGAGCGTTCCGTCGTTCGAGGAGTTCTGGACGGCAAATCGCCGAGCCAACGCGTCGACGATCTGCTCGCGACAAAACTATTCGACCCGGTCGAACGGAAGCGGCTCGTGGAAGGTGGTGTGAAAGCAGTCGCGGACAGCAACGACCCGATGATCCGATTCGCCCGGCTGGTCGATCCGGCCGCTCGCGACCTGCGAACTCGATACGAGACTGAAGTCGAAGAACCGGAACGACAGGCCTACGCGGAGATCGCCAAGGCTCGCTTTGCCTTGCTCGGCACGTCCGTCGCACCGGATGCGACGTTTACGTTGCGGCTGGCCTACGGCGTCGTGAAGGGCTATGCGGCCGAGGGCGAGAACGTACCATTTTGCACAACATTCGCAGGCCTGTTCGACCGGGCCGAGCGGTTGAAGTATAAGGAGCCGTTCCACTTGCCCAAGCGATGGCTGGACGGGAAGGCGAAGCTGGATTTGACAACCCCCTTCGATTTCGTCTCGACGGCCGACACGATTGGCGGGAACTCGGGTAGCCCCGTGTTGAACCGAAAAGGCGAATTCGTCGGCATCAACTTCGACCGCAACCGCTTCGGCCTGGTCCGCAACTTCGTGTACTCGGAGGAACAGGCTCGGCACATCTCAGTCCACTCGAAGGGAATTCTGGAGGCGATGCGCAAGCTGTACGATTGCCCGGAATTGGTTGGGGAGTTGCTGGGGAAGTAAAACTGGTTTGGTTTTCGCCGGGTCCCGTAGGACAGGTTTCCAACCTGTCCGGAGGGGCCAGAAACGAAATGCGCCATCCGAAATGAAACGCTGGCCCGTCCATTCGTCCTTCCAGACAGGTTGGAAACCTGTCCCACGACTCGACCGGCAGCTTGTGGGACAGGTTTCCAAACTGTCGGAAGCGATGCGGAGCGTCTCGTGTGCCGACGACGCGGTTGAGTTTCCGGACAGGTTGGAAACCCAGCGCGTTCAAGAACTTTTGGTTCGTTTTGTTTCGCGTTTCTTGCGTTGTTTAATCGGGATTTCTTTATGCGTTCCGTTGAGGATTCGGAAGACCGAGCTGTGGCCGCCCTTC
>JANLUE010000176.1:0-4960 GCA_031363325.1 Gemmataceae bacterium | reverse complement strand
CCGTTCGGGTCCGGGGACACTCGACAGACGTCGTTCGCCGCGGTCGACGTCGTACCCGAGCTCGATGACGACATCAAAATCGAGGTCAACGAATCCGAGCTGGAGATGCAGACGTTTTGTTCGGGCGGCCCCGGCGGTCAGCACCAGAACAAGACGCAGTCCGGCGTTCGCCTGATCCACAAGTCCGGCGTGCGGGCCGAGAGTCGAACCGAGCGGAGCCAGTTCAAGAATTACGACAACGCGCTGAAGCTGCTGAAGTCGCGGCTCTACGCGATCGAGGAACAGAAGCGAACGGGAGACCTGGAGAAACGCTACGACGCCAAGGGCGAAATCGCGTTCGGCTCGCAAATTCGCAGCTACGTGATGCAGCCGTACACGCTGGTCCGCGACGAACGCCCGGGGATCGAAACGAAGACCGCGCAGGTGATGTCCGTCCTCGACGGCGACCTCGACGAGTTCATGCACGCCTACCTGCGGCACAAGACGGAGCGACAGCACAAGAAGCGATAGTGCGTCGGCAATGCGGAATGTGGAGTGCGGAATGCGGAGTGAAGTCCCGGTAGTCGAATATCGATGTCGGGTGCATTTGATACCCGATGACGAATCGGGATTCACGGCCTATTCCGCGACTCTTCCCGGAGTCGTCAGCGAAGGCGAGACGGAGGCAGAAGCGCTAGCAAACGTGGCCGAGGCGTTTGAAGGTACAATCCGGTCGTACAGATCACACGGCGAACGGATTCCGTGGTTGGACGTTCCCAGGCAACCTGAGCCAGCGGAATTGGTTCGCTTCGTCGTTGTGGCCGCCTAGCTAGCGGGATGCGTCCATGAGCGGCCCGCCGACTTCGAACCCGCCGCCCGTCCTCGACTCCTGGTTACACCCCGTACTCGTCTATGCAATTGGATGTGGCCTTGGCGAAGTTGCGTGCTATGTCGCGACAGCCGAGGCATTGCGGCCATTCGTTGGTTACCGGGACGAGATTTGGCCGATCATACTTGCTTGGCCGGCGCTGTGCTTTGAGGTTTGGATTCTGAAATCGATCGCGGGTTCCTGGCAAGAAAGTGCGGGACAGACGACTGCGGGAATTGTCCGGTACTGGTGGCGGCCCGGTTGGTGTACGCTTTTGATCGGTGTCGGAATCGGGGCGCTCACGGGTTGTGTCCTGTTCGGCATCGTCCTGATGCCAATCCCAATCTTGCGGGAACTCACGGGACTTCTGGCCATGTTCGTTGGGCCGCTTTCCGGCATTGGTTGGATCCTGGCGCGTAGCCCCGAAGGTGCCGAAATGGACTACGACGAAGTGCGACGACGCACGGATGAGCGTCCGGCTGAAGCGATCGACGTATCCGACCTCGCCGCCACCGAGGCGTTCGGCCGCCGGCTCGGTCGGCTCCTCTTTCCGAACGCGATTGTGGCACTCATCGGCCCGCTCGGAGCGGGCAAGACGCACCTGACACGCGCGATCGCCGAGGGACTCGACATCGCCAACCCCACGGCCGTGACGAGCCCGACGTACACGCTCGTCCACGAATACCCTGCCCGCCTCGCGATCTATCACTTCGACGCGTATCGACTTGACGGGGCCAACTCGTTCCTGGACCTCGGCGCGACGGAATACTACTCGGCTGGCGGAGTTTGCCTGATCGAATGGGCCGACCGGGTCGCATCGGCATTGCCGAGCGAGCGGCTCGAAGTTCACATCACACCGACAGGTGTCGGCAGTCGCCGCATCGACTTGATTGTCTTCGGCAATCAATACGTCGAACTGGCCCGGCGGCTCAGCCAACCGTGAGTCACGGTGCCGGATACTTCGGCGCACGCCCGTTCAAAACTTCGATGACGTCGCGGACCACCCAACTCATGTTCTCGATGGCCAAATAAGTACGGGCCGCCATGTGGGGTGTGAGTAAGACGTTGTCCAAGCCGAGCAGGGGATAGTCGGCTTTGGGTGGTTCCGGGTCGAACACGTCGATCGCGGCACCGGCAATCTTTTTCGCGCGGATCGCGTTCGCGAGTGCGACATCGTCCAGGACTTCGCCGCGGCTGGCGTTGATCAGGATTGCGGTCGGCTTCATCAACGCCAACAACGTCGCGCCGACCAGATGTTCGTTGCCTGGCCGCATGTCCACGTGAAGCGTGACTACGTCGGCCGCGCGGAAGAGCGTCGGAAGATCGACCGCCGTCGCCGGAAACGTCAAGTTCGCTTTCACGTCGAGCAGGTCGTTGTAGATCACCCGCGCGCCGAAGCCGTTCGCGGCGATGTGCCCGACGCGCCGGCCGACCCGGCCCATACCGAGGACGCCGATCGTCAGTTCGTCGAGTTGCACGCCGCGGAGCGTGTCGCGGACGTGTTTGAACTCCTTCGGCGAATAGACGCGATCCCGGAACAGCGCCCACGGACGAAGCAGTTGCAACATGTAGCCGATGACGAAATCGCCGACCGCGTGCGTGTTCGCGTCCGGCGTGTAGACGACCTCGACGCCTCGGCCTCGGCAAGCCGGCACGTCGATGTTCTCGAGGCCAACGCCGCCACGACCAACGACCTTGAGCAGCGGGGCTCGCGCCAGCAGTGCGGCGTTCACCCGCGTGTAGGTGCGCACGACCATCCCGACGGCCTTTGGCAACGCGTCGTCGAATTCGGGAGTACCCGGCACCGCCTCGATGACCTGGGCTTGCTCCTTAAGCCAGGCCAGCGGAGTTGCATCCGAGTCTTCGGTTACCAGGACGTTCGGTCGTTGTGTCATGCGGCCGGAACCAAGTTCGGGAAGTCGATTCAACTTCGGATGAACGCGAACAATTCGGAATTGATCGCGTCGGAGTGCGTCGTACACACGCCGTGCAACCGTCGAGGCGAAGCGACGGCGAGCCAGGTCTTCTGGGTGCGGTCGTTTGAACCGCTTGCCCCGGACGGCGTGATCAGCCCCGAATCGTAGTCCCGGCCGCGAAACGTCTGCCGGACCTTGTACTGGTCGCTCGCGGACAGGCTCGAATAGTTCCAGTCGGCCTTCAGGTAGATCTGTTCGCCGATCGGCGTGGAGGTGATCGGGTTGCCGGCCCCATCGACGAGCGTCAGGCCGGTGATCCTCAAATTGGCCGGGGCGGTACGACTTTCGAGCGTTTCCAGGCGTGGCCGGACGGGGGTGCGAGCCATGGCGAATCCTCGGCGCTGGCGGGATGATCTTGAAGTACGCCGGCCGGGCGACAATCCGTCGAAAAAATGTCGCGATTGAAGATTTTCTTCGGAGGCCCGATTCCAACGAAATTCGGCTATGATTCCCAGATGAGCCCCTTCCATTCCCCCGGCCTGTTCACGCGTCGCGATGCCCTCCGGGTCGCGTCGGCCGGCGTCGCGTTGGCCGCGTCGCCCGTCGCCGGGCTGGCCGGGACGCGGCCGACGAAAGCGAAGTCCGTCATCGCGCTCTGGATGGCGGGCGGGGTCACGCACCTCGATAGCTTCGACCCGAAGCCGCACGCGCCCGAAGAAATTCGCGGCACGCTGAAGTCGATCCCGACGACGCTGCCCGGCGTGCGATTCACCGAGGTGATGCCGAACATGGCCCGGCTTGCCGACGACATCGCCTTGATTCGGACTTACGCCAGCGGCAACGACGATCATCTTCTCAGCCAAGCGGCCGGCCTGTCCGGCCGAAAGGTGACGGCAGCCCAGATCACGACTGAGCCGAACCTCGGCGCGATCGTGAGCAAGCTTCACGGGCCACGGGCCGGTTTCCCCGGTTACATCGCGGTGCCGGGCACGACTCGACCTGGCCCGCCGCCCGTAAACGTGTTGGTCGGCGGCTGGCTCGGCCGCGAGTACGGACCGTTCCCGACCGGCGGGGCACCGAAGAACGATGACTTCACGGCCTGGGTGAAAGAGGCCCCCGAAGACGAGTTTCACAAGCAAGGGCTGAGTCCGTCGCCGGGCATGTCGGCCGACCGCTATGCCGAACGTCGCTCGCTGCGCGAAACCTTCGAGGCGGAGCTACGCCGTCGCGAGGCCGTGCCGGATGGCATCGCGGCCAACTATCGGGGCGCGTTCGACATGTTGCTCGCGCCGGCCGTTCGCAAGGCGTTCGAACTCGACGGCGAGCCGGATCGCCTGCGCGAACGCTACGGCCGCACCAAAATCGGCACGCGGTGTTTGCTCGCACGACGATTGGTCGAGGCCGGTGCTCGGTTCGTGCTCGTCGACTACGGGTACGACCCGGAGTACGGCAACCTGTGGGACAATCACAACGCGGCCTCGCAGAACTTCCCGCACATTTGCGAGTTCGCCAAGCGACCCTCGCATCTCGCGGGCATGGACCGGGCGTTCGCCGCCTTGCTCGGCGACCTGAAGAGTCGCGGGTTGCTCGAAGAAACGCTGGTCGTGTTCCTGACCGAGTTTGGCCGTACGCCGAAGATCAACAAGGAGGGAGGCCGCGACCACTGGGGGCATGCCGCGTCGTTGTTCTTCGCCGGCGCTGGCGTGAAGGCCGGCCAAGTGATCGGCGCGACGGACAAGAGCGGTGCCCACCCGACGACGCCCGCGTTCGGACCCGGCGATGTCGCCGCGACAATCTACGACGCGCTGGGCGTGGACCTGGACACGACGCTCTACGACAAACAGAATCGACCCTACCCCATGCTCCCCGAAGGCCGGCCGATTCCCGGCGTCCTTTAGAACGCCGTTCGAGTTCAATGAGCGTCTAAAAAATGCGGGGCCTCCTCAGGTCTTTACGCCGGAGGCGTTTCAGCGATTAGCCGGTCCGCGATCCTCAATCACGGGACGACCCCGGAGGGGTCGCAGCGACTCGAACAATCGGAGTATCGCCAAATGGCTTCCACCTACTTGAGCCTACACTTTCATTTGGTGTTCGCGACGAAGAATCGCGAGGCGGTCATCGTGCCGGAGTGGCGATCTCGACTCCATGAATATTTGGGAGGAACCGTTTCGGGTCTCGGTGGATTCTCGCAGGCTGT
>JANLUE010001079.1:0-2808 GCA_031363325.1 Gemmataceae bacterium | reverse complement strand
TCGTTTGAAGGCGCGGTAGGACATTGGCCCGGTTAGACTATCGGGCCAGGTAGCCCCCATCGACCACGAGCGTGTGCCCCGTGATGTAACTCCCGGCATCGCTCGCCAGCAGGAGCATTGGGCCGACGAGTTCGGCCGGGTCGCCCCAGCGGTTCAGGGCGGTCGCCTCGGCCATGATGCGTTTCTCATCGGCCGACAACAACTTGCCCGGCAAGTCCGTGAGAAACGGCCCGGGAGCGATGCAGTTCACGGTCACGCCGTCCTGACCGAGTTCCAGGGCGCTGGCGTTCGCCAGACCGAGCAACGCGGCTTTCGTCGCGGAGTAGGCGTTTCGCTTCTCTTTGGAAACGAACGCCATGATCGACGAGATGTGAATGATCCGGCCCCAACGCCGGGTTCGCATCTGTGGCACGAGGGCCCGCGTCAAGCTCATCACCGACGTGAGGTTGGTTTCGAGAACCTTATCCCACATTTCGTCGGTCACGCCATCGATCGGCTCCGGAATATTGGTGCCGGCGTTATTGATCAACACATCGACCCGGCCCATTTTCTCGAGCGCCGTGCGCGCCAGCCGAGTGACGTCGGCCCGCTTCGACATGTCGGCCACGGCGAACAGGGCCTTGCGCCCGGTTTCGGCGGCAATCTCCTCGCACGTCGAGCGCAGTTCCGCCTCGTTCCGGCTCGCGAGAAACACGTCGGCCCCGGCCTGGGCCAGGCCCCGAGCCATCGCCTTGCCAAGGCCCTTGTTCCCGCCCGTCACCAAGGCGACACGGCCTGAGAGGTCGAATAGTTTGGTCATTGGTCAATTGTCCTTGGTCAATGGTGTTCGCTTGGTCAATGACGAATGACCATCGACTGGTGCCTATTCCACATTCGAATCGAACACCTTGACGCTCTTCCAGTTCGCCTTGTTTTCCTCGATGAACTTCAGGTGGTCGGCGTGTTCCTGGTACTTGTCGTGGGCCTTCTTGTCCTTGAACACGAGGTGCAGGGCCACGTCCCATTCCTTGGCGTTCACTTCGCGGTCGAACTCCGTGGCCCGGGTGCCGGCGCTGAAGTACGCGATGCCTTCGTGGTTCTTCAAGTACTTCTTGCAGGCGTCGACGAGCTTCTTCTTGGCTTCGGGCGAGTTGTCCTTCAGCTCGAAGAAGACCATGTGGCCGATGCCGGGGCCATCGGCCTGCGCGGCGGCCGAGAAGGCGAACAGGGTCGTGACGGCGGCGAGGAATCGTTTCATGTCGGGTCCGGGTGTGTGACGGGCGACCGGCGAATGTTCTACGACGCCGCCTACAATCCGGACATTCACTTGCGAGGACGCGCATGGCCGCCGGCGATTTGGTCGTGGCATTCACCGGAGCGAGCGGGGCCCCCTACGGGGTCCGACTCATCCAAGTCTTACTCCGTGCGGGGCGGACCGTGCATCTGGTCATCAGCCCGGCCGCGGCGGAAGTGATCCTGCAGGAACTCGACCTCACGGTCGACCTGAATGATTTCGACCCGACCCCCCTGTTCGGCCCGCAGACCGATACGACGAAGTTGCATTATCACCACTTCCGCAACTTCCACGCGGGCATCGCGAGCGGGTCGTTCCTGACGGCCGGCATGGTCGTTTGCCCATGCAGCATGGGTACAGTCGCCGCGATTGCCAACGGCATATCGGAAAACCTGATCCATCGGGCGGCCGACGTGCACTTGAAGGAACGGCGAAAGCTGGTGCTCGTCCCGCGCGAAACCCCACTCGGCCTGATCCCGCTCCGCAACCTCGCAACGGCCGTCGAAGCGGGGGCCGTCGTCCTACCCGCCATGCCCGCGTTCTACACGAAGCCCCAATCGGTCGCGGACATGGTCGACTTCATCGTCGGTCGAATCTGCGATCAGTTGGGGGTCGAGCAGGGGCTCGCGAAAAGATGGGGTGCGGACGGGTGAAGGTCTATCTCAGCGACCCCACCAGGCCGACACAAATCATCAGGATGAGCAAAAAATACGCCAAGAAATGTGGCAGGACGATCCAACTCGCATACGCAACTCGCCTCCGATACTTGGGGCGTAACTGTTCGTCGGAAGTAACGACCTGGAGAAAACGCCAGAAAACGAACAGCATGACGGGCCACAAGAAGATTCCAATCACCGCGCCGCGAAACAACGGCTCGGCTCGCTGCTCGCGAAGCGTTCGGTCATCCGTCGGTTCCGATTCTTCCGGTGCGGCCGCGACGATCGGTCGATCGGGGTCGGCCGGGTCCTCCGGCTCGCCGACATCTTGATCGTCGCCAACTGGCAATCGTTGGTCGAGAAGTCGAAGAGATTCTTCGAGGCGTGAAGCGGGCACCTGCAACTTGAACGCCCCGACGGCCGCAGCCACCATGTACAGCCCGCCAACCAAGTTCTCATTGGCAATCGAAGCCGGAATCCCTTCGTCCGCGAGCAAATTGCGGGCAAGCGTCACCTGGGTCAGGTCCCCGAAAACGGCCGCAGTCACGAGGTCGTCGGACATGGGCAACTCCACTGGGTTGCATGAATCTGAAGCCGAATCCAAGACTTCAAACACCGCTACTCGATGATCTTGTTGATCGGGTACTCGACAATCCCGCGGGCACCGGCCGCGTGGAGTTGCGGCATGATGTGGCGGACAATGTCTTCGTCGATGATCGTCTCGAGCGCCATCCAGGCCGGGTCGGTCAGCGATGAGACAGTGGGGCTATTGAGCGAGGTTTTCGGATGCTGCTTCAACACGCCGAGCACGCGGTCCATGTCCGTTCGCTTCACATTCAGTTTGAGCCCGACTTTCCCCTCGGCCGCCATCGCCCCGCG
>JANLUE010000009.1:0-1768 GCA_031363325.1 Gemmataceae bacterium | reverse complement strand
TGGCGACCAGGTGCTCGACCCGTTTTTTGGGTCTGGCACCACGGGTCAAGTATGCATTGCGAATGGCCGCAAGATCTGCGGAATAGAACTCAAACCCGAGTACGCGGAACTCGCTCTCAAGCGACTCGGTTGGTGACTTGAATGGCCAGCAAAAATGCCGCATTTCCAATCCTGCACCCCGGACTTCAAGTCCGCTTCTTTCACCAACTTCAGTTGGTTCGACAGTCGCACCTTCACGAAGCGTTGAGCAAGACCGTTCGGGAGTTGCCGACGCCCGAAATCGACGCGGAACTCGCCAAATTTGTGACTGGCGATTCGCTTGCCAAGCTCGCCTCGTACTCCGTTCGCGGCGAGGCTGTTTTTCCCGTTCCAATCGTACTAAACGCAAATCCGTTTTTGCTCGGCTACTATCGGCTGCTCTTTGGGCTGTCGCAAAAGGAGGCCTACTCGAAAGGACCATTCGGGAGATTCAAGCGGCTCGAAGTGGACGGCCTATTGACGGACGCCACCCGTCTGGAACTCCCGCGCCTCTGCCGAAGCCTCGTCGGCACGGGGCACATTCTCCTCGCTGGAATCGAGCCCGTCACGCTTCAGAACATCCACGATCTGCAACTCTTGACTCTCGGTGCTCAACTGCGTGGAAGTGAAAACGTTCGGATTGGTGAGGAAGCCGCGCTTGAAGTCTTTGAACTAATCAAACTCATCTGTAACAAACGAATCAAGGAATCGGACGATCACTCGCTTGTCCTTCGAAACGCGGCGGGGCGACTCATCAATGTTCGAGTCGCTTCCGATCCGGACGTGGCGATCACCGAATTACACGATGGAGGTACTCGACCAATCGTTTCGATCGAAATCAAGGGCGGATCCGATGTCTCCAACGTGCACAACCGAATTGGGGAGGCGGAAAAAAGCCATCAGAAATCGAAGAAACTGGGGTTTCTCGAGTTTTGGACCATCCTGCGTTCGCGGGTCGACGAGAATCAGGCGCGACTCGAGTCACCAACCACGAGCCATTTCTTCCATCTCACGAAGATTCGCGACGCGTCGACGCCCGAGTACAAAAAATTTCGGGCGTACCTTTCTTCCGTTGTCGGGATCAAATAACCGCGCCTCACCGTGCCGTCGTGGTCGGCACCAAATACAGGGTGAACTGCATCGTGGTCGTCTGCCCGCCCGCCTTGATCGTCAACTCGCGTTGGCCCTGGATGTTGCCGATGATGTCGGCTTCGCGCATTCGGATCGCGATGCTCAGTGATCGCGTGATCGCCTGGTACTCCGAGTTGTTCGGGTCGCGGGGCATGTCGAAGTAGGTCAGGTTCGGGGCGCTCGGTAGGTCGCGGGGCGGACGCGGGCACGGCTGGAACTTCAAGCCTTCGCGGCCCTGAGTGAAGATCGTATCGACGCGATCGGACGAGCCAATCTTCATGCCGAGCCGTTCCGGTCGGGTCAGGATGCGGATACACTCCTCGTTCGACAGTGAACTCTTGACGCCGAGGAACATTTGCCAGGCCGGCGTTATCCATTCGGATTCAAGGCCGACCTGCATGCGTAGCCCCGCCCCGACGAACGGCCGTTCCTGGTAGGCGGGCTCCTCCACGTCGTTCAAAAGCGCGTCGATGTACTGTTTGACTTTCCAGAAGCAGCCGCCCAAATCTTCGTGGTCGTAGCGGGGCAGATCGGGTGGCCGAACCGATTCGCCAAGAATCGAGAGCTGGCCGACGATGCGGCACAGTTCCAGGTAGGCCGGCAGAGGGTGGATGCCCGG
>JANLUE010001481.1:0-3083 GCA_031363325.1 Gemmataceae bacterium | reverse complement strand
TTGAAGGCGAAATCACCTCAACAATCTCCGGCGATTGAAGGGGACCAAGCTGCAAAAGGCGACTTTTGTCGGGCGCGTCCAATTTGTGACAATTTGTGACATTTCGCGCCGGAACTGAATTCCGGATCGGCGTTTGCGAATCTTCCTCATTTCAGCGACTGATGCGAAACATGGCCTCCGATCATGTTGACGAATCAAACAAGCAATGGTGATTGACCGTCGCGCACCCACACTCAATTTAAGGATATTTTTGTACACGTATTTGTCAAGCCCGAATGTGCGTCGCTTCGGAAGAAAATGGACGTGTGCCAGATCCCGTGGGACAGGTTTCCAATCTGTCCTACGGGACGGACGAGACGGCGGACCTTTGGGACAGGTTTCCAACCTGTCGGGACCGCAGAAAGCGTCTCCAACGCAAGAATCGCTTCGGACAGGTTGGAAACCTGTCCACCCGGTTTCCGCCGCCGCGAACTCGGCCGACCCGCCGGCCCCGTGCAACATCACCACAAGCGGGAACGGCACGACTCCTGGTGGGACGTGCAACAAACAAGTTCGTTCGAGGCCGTCGTGCGCTAGCGGCACGCGATGATCGCCGGCGCAGAATTCGCTCACAGCTTGATTGGCGGAAGCACGGGGCCGCCCGAGGTCATCGAGTCCGTGCCGACCAGGATCGTCACGGTGGCCGGCAACGAAGCCGCCCCGGCGTCGTCGGTCACGACGTAACGGAACGTATCAGTTCCTTGGAACCCGAAGTCCGACGTGTAGGTCACGCGATTCGTTGCTCGGTCGAACGCGATCGTGCCGTGGCGCGGGGCCGAGATTAGACGAACGCTACCGGGGTAGTTGATATGCGCGTTCCCTTCGGGGTCCGAATCGTTCGCCAACACGAAGATGTCGACCGCACGTTGCATGGAGGCCGTGATCAAGTCGTCGGTCGCGGTCGGGCGATTGACGCGAACGTAGACCGTGGCCGGCAGCGAACTCGCGCCGGCATCGTCCGTCACGCGATAGCGGAACGAATCGGTTCCGGCGAAGCCCGCCATTGGTTTGTAAGTCACGATGTTTGTATTCGGATCAATCGTGACGCGACCGTGCGCGGGCCGGGCGACGAGCGCGACCGCGCCGCCGTGAACGAGTTTTTCGTTGCCGTCGGGATCCGTGTCGTTGGCCAGTACGTTGATCGCGACGGAGTTACCAGCGTCCGTATCGGTCCAGTCGTCGGCCGCCGTCGGGCGATTGACGCGCACCGAAACCGTTCCCGTCCCGAGCGGCGTGCCATCCGCCATCGCGACCTTGTAAGTGAATGTGTCGGTCCCACCGAAGTTTCGATCGGCCGTGTACGTGATCTCTCCGGTCTTGCGATTCACGCGCACGCGACCATGTTGCGGCCGGGCGTCGATCGCCAACGATTGTGCCGCGGCGGAGAGATCGTTCGCGAGGACCCCGATCGCGACCGGGTTCGTTCCATCTGTATCTGCGAAATCGTTGTTGACGCCGGTCGGGCTCGAACCGACGACCGTGACCGTGGCGGGCAACGAAATCGCGCCGGCATCGTCGAGCACGGTGTAAGTGAACGAGTCCGTACCGGTGAAACCGGCCTCGGGCGTGTAGGTGATTTGGTTCGAGGCCGGATCGACGCTGGCCGAGCCGTGCAGGGGCATCGTCGCGAGCGCCACGCTGCCGGGGTATTGCAGATGTTGATTGCCGTCCGGATCGGTATCGTTTGCGAGGACATCGATCGCGACGGGCGTGTCAACAGTAAAATCGGCCAGGTCGTCGCCGGCCGTCGGGCGATTCACTCGAATGAGCACCGTGGCTGGCCGCGAGGTCGCGCCCAGATCGTCGGTCACCGTGTAGGTTAACCGGTCGGTCCCGCCGAAGCCGGCATTCGGCGTGTAGGTGATTTCGTTGGTCGTTGGATCGACGAAGGCCATGCCGTTGGCCGGGAGGTCGACGATCGCGACGGCCCCCGGATGTTGCAGGCGCTGATTGCCGGCCGGCGCGGTGTCATTTTGCAGGACATTGATCGTGACGGCGTTTCCAGCATCGGTTTCGGTCCAGTCGTCGGTCGCCGTGGGTCGATTGACCCGAACGGAAACGAGCGCCGAATTGGAAATATGGCCTGTGTTGTCGCGTACCGTATAGCGGAACCGCTCGGTCCCCATGAACCCCGCGTTGGCCGTATAGGTGATCGTGCCCAGGACGCGATCGACCGCGATCGTGCCATGTTTCGGCTTCGCCACGCGTAAACTGCTCGCTGTGACGTGCCCGCCGCGTCCGCTCGCCCGATCGTTAGCGAGCACCGTGAGGACGACTGGGTTACTGCCGTCCGTCGAGCCAGCGTCGTCGACGGCCGTCGCGCGCAGCGAGCTGCTGGCGAGCAAGGCCGGGACGGAGCGATCTTCGAGCGGAACAATGGCGAGCGCCGGACGGCGACGCGACGGCGGGGTGCGGCTCATCGGGGACGATCCTGGATGCAGTGTCGGGGGTTGTGCTTGGAGTTTCGCCGATCCCGGCGCGATTGACAAGGGGGAAAATCGGCACTTCCGCGACTTTTCGCGGCGGCAACTGGACTCTGTTCGGTCGCTATGTTAACTTCACGCTTCTCGATTCGCACCCCGGACGACCCGTGCCCACGAACGACCCCTTGCCGACCGACCGCGCGTCGGGTCCGCTGTTGCGGACGCCGTCCGAGACCTTTCAGCCCGCCTCGACCGGGGCCGACTCGACCGTCACGCAGTTTCCCAATCTCGCGCCGTCCGGGTCGAACCCAACGACGCTTGCGCCCTATGTTCCGATCCGCGAGATTGGAATCGGCGGGATGGGGGTGGTCCTCGAAGCGGACGATCCACTCGTTGGCCGACGCGTGGCCATCAAGCGGATGCGCCCGGAACTTGCGGCTTCGCCCGAGGCGAAGGAACGGTTCCTCCGCGAAGCACGCGCGATGGGGGCCGTATCACACGACAACGTGGTGCCCATTTATCACGTTGGCGAGGACTCCCACGGCGTCCCATTCATCGTAATGCCCCTTCTGAAAGGAGAGACGTTGGCCGATCGATTGAAGCGCGACGGACCGCTCGCGC
>JANLUE010001452.1:0-2970 GCA_031363325.1 Gemmataceae bacterium | reverse complement strand
AGTCCGAAGAACCCGCCGGAGATCTGATCGGTGACCGAGTAGGTCTGGTTCAGGCCGAGAATGGCCTGGCCGAGCTCGACCAGTTCCGCGTTCAGCGAGGCGCTGAGGGCCGAGAGGCCAACCGCCAGGCCGAGTCCGACGATCGTGGCGACCATCAGGTACTCGAGGGCCACGATACCGCCGTCATCTTTCCACAGCTTACGAAACATGTGACGATCCAGGTTGGGAAACCATCGGACCCCCGTCGGCCCGTCACGCACGGGCCGGTATGCCGGGGATCGCGGGAAAGCCGACTGGTTCGCTCATCCGATTGAACCAGCCGATCTCGATCCGAAATCACGGGCTGGCGAAGATCACATTGAACGACTGGCCGGCATAGACCGCGTTGCCCGTAGCATAGCCAACCGAGCCCGGGATGATGTCCCAGGAGAAGTTGCCGTCCTTCGAGCCGGTGAGGCCGAAGAACCCGCCGGAGATCTGATCGGTGACCGAGTAGGTCTGGTTCAGGCCGAGGATGGCCTGGCCGAGTTCCACCAGTTCCGCGTTCAGCGAGGCGCTGAGGGCCGACAGGCCGACCGCCAGGCCGAGCCCGACGATCGTGGCGACCATCAGGTACTCGAGGGCCACGATGCCGCCGTCATCTTTCCAAAGCTTACGAAACATGTTGTCTCTCCACGAAATGTGGGGACTGATGGGTCCTCGTTGGCCCGTCACGCTCGGGCCATGGTTCCGAGGACCGCGGTGTTTGTCTTCCCAGACCGCCGTTCGGGCGAATCAGGGGCGACAGGTCTCCGTGAAGTCGCGCAATCCGCGTGACTTCGCTGAGATTTCAAAGTCGTGGCCACCTAGGAGAGGCGACCTCGATACATTTCAGTTTTTCGGTTTGCGTCGGGCGGGTTCGAGTTCTACGGATCACTTATCGCATTCCGTATGTGCGACGAACACCGATCGAGCAAAAGTTCCCGAAATAGTTCAAAATTCAGTCTGGGCCGTCAATGAACTCGAACTCGGGGGGTGAGGCGCGGGCTGCGGTTGGGGAAGGAATCGTTCCTTCACGTTTGGCAGGGCCGAAACGAAGCCATCTTCATTTCGGTGGGGGAAGCTGGCACGGTCGATGCGAGTCGGCCGGGCGAACTTTCAGGCCTGGGGTCCCTCAAGTTTTCATGCTGCAAGTCAAGTCGTTTCGGTGATTTCCGAGTTCTCTGTCGGTATCACTTCTCCCGATTCTAACGACGTTACAAACCCTCGCAAGAGAAAATTGCCACAAAATTTGGCTTTTCGCGCATTCGTGCGGTAGCCTAACTCCCGCCGCGCACCGCCCTCCCTCACCGCCAATCGGCCGCCCGTGCTCCTCCGATTTACGCACGCGGCACTTCTCGTATTCGCAATCGCTTATTTGTTCCTGGCCCCTCTGCCGCCACGCGCCTGGGCGGAGTTGGCCGCACTCGTCGGCCGGCCGCGATTGGACTTCGCCGCCCCTTTCGCCGCGACGGTCGCCGTGCTGACACTCGGCCGCTACCTGTTTCTCTGGCTGGCCTTGCGCCGCCGCGGCGCGACCTTGAAGTGGGCCACGTTCGCGACCATTCTCACAGCCGGGCTCACGCTTGGTTTCCGCATTGATGAGCCAACGATTGGCCTCTTGTGGCTCGCCGCTTTGCTCTGGTTGACGGCCCGCGAACGACCGAATTGGGCCGATTGTCTCGGGGCCGTTCTCCTCTTCGCCGCTTGGTCGAACACTCGCGACGGACTCGGCGTCGGGCTCAGCTGGGTGGCGATTTGGGTGGTCGGCACGCCATCGAAAAGATCCTTGACTTTCTTTGGCTGTGTTCTTTTGGGAGCCTGTTGCAATCCATCCGGACCGCAGCTGGGCTTACAGTTGCTGGCTGACCTCAAGAATCCCAACCTCGTCGCAAGTCGATCCTGGCAGCCGCTCGACTTCAGCAGTTTCGACGCGCGGCCCTGGCTCCTCTTTGCGTCGTTTGCAGCTGTACTCGCGATCCAACTGAAATCACGCCGCACGTTGTCCCAATCGAAACTCGCTCTCGTTTTGGTGATTGCCGCTTGGGCCCTCGTTCAACAACGGGGCTTGGCCTATTGGCTGATGGCCCTGCCCTACTTTCTGTTCGAGTTCCTCGGAAAAAGTGACGGCCAAAATCGACCCGGCGCGCGGAAATGGGATCGAATGCTGGTCGGCTTCGGGCTTCTCACAGCGATCTTCGCGACTTCGATCGCCCGTAGTTCCCGGCCGATTGGCGAAGTCGTCTCGACTGATACCCCCTGGCGAATTGCCCGCGAGCTACTCGAGCGCAACGGCTCGACGGAGTTGCGGGCTGCTTTGTCAAACTACCCCGAGCGAGCGTTCACGGGCACGATTCTGTGTGGCGAACGACCGGGCGACTTTTTGGCGACCGTGCTCGATCCCGCGATCCCCGTGTTGGTTCACTCGCGGCCAATGAAAGAAGATCGCGAGCGGTGGGCCGACGCACGCCGAGCCCTGTTGGGCGAAGCCGATTGGTGGGACGTGCTCGATCGACTCCGAGTCAATCTCGTGGTGATCGATCCGGGGGTCCATCCAAAGCTCGCCGATCGTCTCCGAGCCTCAAAGGCCTGGGCCCTGGTTCAAGACGATGGGCCCGGCGGCGTGTTCGCCACCGTTCGGCGCGAGCCGCGGTTGCCCTAGACACAATTCCCCGCCTCCGGTATGGGGCTCCCCATTCCAGGCAATCAGGGGAGGTCCGGAGCCATGAAGAAGATGCAGAACTGGCTGGCCGGGTTGGTCGGCATTGGGTGTGGTGTGTTTGTGATCGCACTCACGTCGAGCCAGCCGCGCGTGGCTCATGCTTCGAGCAGCGACCGCTACCAGGACTACGTGCTGTGTACCGGCGCAGTCTCGATGAACAACAAAGCCCAGACCGATGGCGTCTGGCTGCTCGACTACCGATGGCGTCTGGCTTGCCGCCCCGGTAGTCG
>JANLUE010001441.1:0-3557 GCA_031363325.1 Gemmataceae bacterium | reverse complement strand
CGGACCCAGGTCCACGGCTCCTTGCCATCGGCATCCTGGCGGTATTCGAGAACCGTGCGATCTTTCTCGTTGTGCTTGGTGTGGACGTACGTCTCGTCCCAACTGCTGAAACCGCTGAAATCCTTGGTGATCGGATGATCCTTGACGGCCGGCGCGACGCGAAACACCCCGGTCCCGTGCCGTTGGAACTGCCCGCCGATCAAATCAACGACCTTCGATGAGTTGCGGAAGCAATACGACGCACAGTGGAGTGGAATGAACCCCTTGCCCGATTCGACGTACTCGAGCAGGGCCTTTTCCTGATCGGGAGCAATCGTGTCGATGTTCGCGTAGACGATCAGCCCGTCGTAATCGGCCAGGGTCTTCGGATTGAGGGCGTCCATCTTGTCCGTGTAGGCCAGTTCGATTTTCCGCGCCGCCAGGGTCGGGGCGATTTGCCGATAGCGCAGGGCCGGCACGTGATGCCCGTTCGGGTCGCCGAGGAATAGCAACTTGAGCGGCTTCGGCTCGGCGGCCGCGAGCGGACCGGCGATGGCGAAACCGACGAGGGAGAGCAAGATGCGGGACATGGCGTTACTCGGGTACCGAAGCGCGGGCTGAAATCGTTTTATTGGTTCGACGCCACGAATTGACGCGGGGACTATCTTGAATGCGGACCCCCTTGGGCCGCCGCGATACGAATTCGTTCTCGAGGTCGACCTGTCATGCCACTCTCCCGCCGCGATTTCGTCCGTACGTCGCTCGTCGCACCATTGCTGACCTCGTTCGCGAGCGCCGAGGAACGCCCGTTTCCGGGAATGGTCGTGCGGGCCACCGAGCCGCGCAACCTCGAATTCCCCGTCTCAGAGCTTCGGGACGCGATCACGCCGACCGAACAATTTTTCGTGCGCAGTCACTTCGCGGTGCCGACGACCGACCTGAAGACGTGGCGACTCAAGGTCGAGGGGGCTGTTGACAAGCCGTTCGAATTAACGCATGACGATTTGTTGAAATGGCCGACCCAAAGCGTGACGGCCACGCTCGAATGCGCCGGCAACGGCCGCGTCGCGCTGACGCCCCCGGTCGCGGGCCTGCAATGGGGCCAGGGGGCGGTCGGCAACGCGGAATGGACGGGCGTCCCGTTCGCGGCCATTCTGGAGAAAGCGGGCGTTCGAGCCGGCGCCGTCGATGTCATTCTCGAAGGGGCGGACAAGGGCCAGGTCAATTCGGACCCAAAGTCGCCCGGCGTGATCTCATTCGCACGCAGCATCCCGATCGAGAAGGCCCGCAAGCCCGAAGTGTTGCTCGCCCACCACATGAACGGTGCCGCGCTCACGCCGGCGCATGGTTTCCCGGCCCGGGCGATCGTCGGCGGGTGGTACGGCATGGCGTCCGTGAAATGGCTCACGCGCATTGTCGTGACCGAGAAGCCGTTTCAGGGATTCTGGCAGTCGCTCGACTACTCGTACTTCGTCCGCCGCGATGGTCAGCCGACGCTCATCCCCGTCACGACCATGCAGCCCAAGGCGATCGTCGCCCGACCGACGATGAATGAAGTGATCCCGGCCGGCAAGCCGACTCGCCTCTTCGGCGCGGCCTGGGCCGGCGAACGTGCCGTGGCCAAAGTCGAAGTGAGCATTGATGGTGGTAAGACCTGGTCGGCCGGCAAGTTGCTGGCCGAACCGAAGCCGCTGCAATGGGTGCTCTGGGAATTCGCCTGGGAAAAGCCCGCGAAAGGCAAGTTCGGAATCCTGGCCCGAGCCACCGACGACGCTGGCCAAACTCAGCCCGCCACCCGCGACCCAGACCGGCGAACGTACATGATCAACCACTTGGTGCCGGTCGACGTGACGGTTCGGTAGATTTGCGATCGCATACGCGGACGCGCTCGGCGAGCGCCTCGCGGCTAACGGGCCATGCTTCGATCTTGCGAGAAACATCCCCGAGCGCGTCCCCATCTTTGGTGGAGGCGCACATGGATAGCTGGACCATCGTAGCTTGGGTCGTCGGGGTCGCGTTCGGCCTATATGCGCTGCATCGACTGGCGTTGTGGCTCGAACGCGAAGGGTGGATTCGGTACATCCATTCACCGCCGAGTGCCGGCGAAGGCGGGGCGGCGATGTTGGGCGATCTCCAGAGGATCTACGAACCCCAGACGCGACACGTGTACGAACTTAAGGAGCAGAAACGGCCCCTGCGCGAATCCGCTGGCGGCGAGCCCAAGAATTGACTCGTCTTACCGAGTCACGCGTTGCGGAGCAGTGCGACGACCTTGTCCCAACCGAGCGAACGCGCCAGATGAATCGGAGTTTTCCCCTGTTCGTTTTTCGCGATTGGATTGGCACCGGCCGCGAGCAGGACTTTCACCGCCGGTGTGCTCCCCGCCAACGCTTCGTGGTGAAGGAGGGTCCAGCCGCGCTTGTCGGCCTTCGACGCCAGGCTTGGGTCCGTTGCCAACTGCCGCACGAGTGACGCCGCCATGCTCTCGCTCATCGGATGTTCGTCCGACTCGGCCGATCGCTTGCCAAACCACTTCGATAGCAGTCCGCCACCTTTGTTTGAATCGGGAGCGACTCGAATCGTCTTGGCATCGCCGAAATCGAAGCCCCAGGCTCCATCGTGATCCTGACGTTCCTTTCGACTCAATCGCGAACGAATGAGGTTGACGGTGTACGCTCCAAAGACTTGGCCGCCGATGACGTACATCCAATCGCTGATATCGCGGATTGGAATACTGGCGGAATCTCCTTCCTTGACCGATGTCAAATTGTTCGGTGAGTTGAGCAAGACACCCGACACCTGTTGGCCGTCGAAATCCACTTCGGACAGCCACATGTGTTCGACGTCGGCCAGTTCTACGACGCCTTCCTCGACATCCGAGAACGGTGCCTTCACGCAGGCCAGATCCAGGGCCGGTACGATCCGCCGTCGCTCCCAAGCGATCTCACGCCAGAAATACCGAAACGTCTCGCGAGCGCTTTGATACGCCCGTCGCATGGCCGGATCGTCGTTGTCGAACGGGTAGATTTTGGGTTCACTCATTGTGCCACGCGCTCCATAGTTCCGTTGTCCCTATCGACCGGTCCCGTGGGGCAGGTTTTCAACCCAGCCCTTTCAGGGTGACATTGGAGAACGAGAAACGCTGGAAAAATAGCAAATGTGCGGGTCGGGCTTCGGGGTATTGCACCCGAGTCTGCGTCAGGGAGAAGACCCCTGCCAATGCGTCGCCACCCACTTGCCGTGATTTTCAGTGTTTTTCGCCCTCCTAGTTCCCGCAGCTTACCAAGTGTCACCCTGAATGGGCTGGGTTTTCAACCTGTCCGGAACCGCAACAAGCGGCACCAACGCTTACAGCGATCTGAATCGCTTCGGACAGGTTTTCAACCGGTTGAAAACCTGTCCTACGGAACCCTCGTTCGTTAGGCGGTAGTTCATGATTTCACAATTTACCGCTCTCTTGTGAACGGTTCTCTGACTACAGGTGTTAGTCAATCGAGGGGGTTCCGTAGGACCGTTTGAAAACCAGTCCTACGGAACCCTCGTTTGAAAAGAGAACATTTCGCTACAACGACTCACCC
>JANLUE010001397.1:0-2143 GCA_031363325.1 Gemmataceae bacterium | reverse complement strand
CCGCCCGCCGATTCTTTCCGGCCGACCAGCGTCGTACTAATCATGCTCGCGAGTACACCCACGGCTTGAATGAACAACGGTAGCAACATCGCCTTCGTGCCGAAGGCCGCGTAGCCGAGGATCATGCAAGCGACCATCGTGACCGTGTAGCTCTCGAACACGTCGGCCGCCATGCCGGCACAGTCTCCGACGTTGTCACCGACGTTGTCCGCAATCGTCGCGGCGTTGCGCGGGTCGTCCTCGGGGATGTTCTGCTCGACTTTGCCCACGAGGTCGGCCCCGACATCGGCCGCCTTCGTATAGATGCCACCGCCGACTCGCATGAAGAGCGCGAGCAGCGATCCGCCGAACGCGAACCCGAGCAACGTCTCATAAGCCTTCTCGCCCATAATCAAAACGATCACGCAGCCGCCGAGCAAACCGAGCCCGGTCGTCAACATGCCGGTCACGGTCCCGGTCTGATAGCCGAGCCGCATGGCCGGCGCAAATCCGCGCCGCGCGGCCGACGCGACGCGAAGGTTGCCGAGCGTGGCGAGGCGCATGCCGAAGAACCCGACCGAAGCCGAGAAAATCGCGCCGAACAGGAAGGCCGCCCCACGCGAGATGGCGATGATCTTCGTGTCGCCCGCGTCGGCTCCGCCGTCCCAGGGCCATTTCGTCAGGACGATCAAAACGGTCAGGAAAATCAGAAGAACGCCGACGGTCGTGAACTGTCGGCGCAGGTAGGCGTTCGAGCCATCGCGGACGGCCTGGGCGATCGCCTGCATGCCTTGCGTGCCCTGGTCGGCCGCCGCGACGCGATTGCCGAGCACGTAGGCGTACCCGAGCGCGGCGAGCGAGACCGCGAGCGATATCAGGAGGCCGACTTGTTCGAGGCCGGAAAAATGCGCCGAGTCGAAGAACGTGGCGAACGGGCTCCAGCCGGACGGACTGGAGGATCCGCCGGACGACGCGGGGGCTAAAGCGGCCAGGGCCCCGACCGCAACCAACAGGTGAAGCCACCAGCGTGGTCGGCGGGGCTTGTTCATGTCCACTCGCATGTGGCGGGAGTTCCTAACGGCCGGGAGAGAACGAAACGGCCGCGCGGGCGCGGGAGCGCACGGCGGCCTTCACGCAAGGTACACACACCATAGGATTTGGGCGGCGCGAAGTCTAGGAATTGGGCTTGTCCGTCGGTCGGATGTTGACGCCTAAATGGTGCGACCATGCCGACTGTAACCGGCGGAGAATTGGGCCGGGGAACGGAACCAAGTTACCGTTGAGCCACGCGACCCCTACGACCCCGAAGGTCGAATTGGTCAAAAGCACTTCGGAGGCGTGTCCCAGATCGTTCACGTCAATCGTCGATTCGACAAATGGTAGGCGGAGTTGACGACAAAGCTGCTCCGTCAAATCGAGCGCGATCCCCCGAAGGATCTGCACTCGCGGAGGCGAAACGACCGTGTCATTGATGAAGGCCAGCAAATTGGCGGAGGCCGTTTCCGTCACGGAATTGACGACCCGATCGACGAACAACGGTTCGGAGTCCGGGTCGTATTGTCGCAGCTCCCGCGCGGCGATCCACCAAGGCAGGCGGCTGCGATGCTTCATCCAAGGATTCGTACCCAGCGTGGCGGACGATTGGACCAACCGCGCGCCAGTTCGATCGATTCGTTCCAACTTCGCCCAATCCAGTGGCTGCGTGTGAAGGATCAACGTCGGCCCCGGGGTGGCCAACATCACGAGAGAAACGTCCGGGTCGGTGCCATCCCGAGCAAACAGCGTGTTGGCGATCGTCGCGATTTGAGCGTCGCTGGCTTCGAGCGGCACGCACGCCAACTCGCAACTCTGCCGGAAGCGGCGGATGTGGGCGTCGAGTTCAAAGGGCCGGCCGCCAAAGGTGCGCGTGCGGTCCGTGACCGTCGCACCCCAGACGAACCCCGGGTCGAGGAGGGAGAGGCTCGCCTCGGCGAGGGGAAGGTATCGGCCGTTGACGTAGGCGGTATTCACGAGTTATCGAGCTTAAGGTTGATAATGCCACCGATCACCGGGGCGTATCGCAACTCGTCAGATTGCACGCCTGGGGCGGGTCGCCAACCCAGGGCGGCGTCGGCTGCGCCAACTTGCCCTGGGCTGAGGGCTGACAGGCCGTTGGCCTGAAAAC
>JANLUE010001389.1:0-4040 GCA_031363325.1 Gemmataceae bacterium | reverse complement strand
GGGCCGCGTTCGAGGAATTCATCAAGGCCAACGACAAGCACCCCTTCGCGGCCAAGGCGAACGTCGACATCGCCCGCCTGTACGCCTTGCAAGCCAAGAACGAAATGTCCAAGGCGAATCGGGTCGAGGGGGACCAGAAGCCGGTCGCCTTCTCCAAGGTTCGACCCGACTTCCAGGCGGCGATCACCCGCTACAAGGCCGCGACCGAGGCCCTGGGCAATCGGCTCAAGGCGTTGCCCGAAGGCGATGTCCTGATCCCCGAATTGACGCAGGAAAAGCTGCGAGCCGAATTGGACACGGCCGTCCTCGAACTCGAAGTCGCCCGCACGTACATCGGCGAAGGGGAACGCGTTCAGCGCGGCGGCGGCATCGACAAGGCCAAGAAAATGTTCGTCAATCTGGCGGACAAAAACGCCAACAATCGGATCGGCTTTCTGGCCGACGTCTGGTCGTACCAGTGCGAATACGAGAACGGCGAGCCAAAGGGGGCCGCGAGCATCGAGAAGTTCGTCACCGCCAATCGCGCCAACAAGGAAGCCGACGAGGCGATTCGATTGGCCGGGTTCTTCGGCATCCAACACACGTTCGAAGCGGAAGGGGCCAAGGACACGTCGCCGCTCGGCAAGTATCAGCGGACCGAACGGGCGGCCGAGGCGTGGCTCAAGAAATACCCCGAGTTCCGCAATACCCCCGAGGGGCTCGGAGCAACGTATCGACTTGGGTTGATGAAAGAACGGCAAGCGATTCTCTCGGGCGGCATCGCGTTCGAGAAGCCGAAGCCCAAGTCGTCCAAGGAAAAGGAGCCGGACAAGCCCCAACCACGCAAGATCATCGGCATCAGTGCCGGAGCGAAGGCGTTGCTCGAAGACGCCAACCGAGTCTTCAAGCAACTCACCGATACGGACAACGAATACAGTGGCCGGGCCCAGCAGAAGCGTTTGTTCAATCAGCTCATCATCATGGAAGGCGAGGGCCGGGGTGGCGATCCGCCGCTCAAGACGATCAACACGCTCGAACAGGGCTACCTGTACGCTCAGGTTCAGCAGGCCCGAATGTACCAGCTTCAGAACCCGGAGGAAGGGGCGGCCACACTGGCGGGCGAAGACTTGGACAAGGAACTGAAACGCCGGACGCAACTGGCGATCGCCTACCTCGACCGAGGCCTGCAACGAGCCACACCGCGCGATGGGGTCCGCGACATCTTTGACGCCCGCATGTTGCAGGTGCTTTTCCTGACCGAAAGCGATCGAGCGGTCGAGGCGGCCGTGATTGGCGAATCACTGGCGCGCTCGAACCCGAAGGCACCGAAGGCCGCGACCGCCGCCCAACTCGCGGTGTACGCGTACAACACGGCACTCGGCAAACTCAAAGAGAAGAGCGCTCCGGACGAGGACCAGAACGCGGACATCCAGCGCATTCGCAACCTGGCCGCGTTCACCGTCGCCACCTGGCCGAACGACGGGCCGACCGATGCCGTCCGTCACGTGCTCGCGTTCTACCAGGGTCGGGCCGAAGACCTCGAAGGGGCGTGGAAGACGTATAGCCAGATCACCCCCGCCTACACGGCCATCGCGCAGGCTCGCCTCGAGATGGGGGCGACCATGTTCTCCCTCGTGAAGCCGTCCGAGCGCGAGCCGGCCAAGTATCGCGAGGTCGTGCAGCAAAACATCACCGCCAAGGCCGCCCAGTGGCAAGCGACGCTCCGGGCGATCGAGTCGTTGCCCGAACCGCTCGATAGCGCGGGCGCGCCGGAGGCTGAAGCCTGGGCGCGGGCCAAGACGCAACTCGCGCAATTGCACTTATTGAACTCGGACTACGACAAGGTTGAATCGATCGTCAAGGCAGTCGTCGCCCGGGTGAACAAGTTCACGAAACTGGCCCCGGTGAAGCGCGACGACCTCGCCTTCGGAGCGCGGTCGCTCCGCTACAACGCCCTGCAAGCCAAGGCCGCCGACTTCATCAAGGCCAAAGAGTTCTCAAAGGTCGGCGACGCGCTCGACGCCGAACTGACGGCCCTCAAGGAAGAATTGAACGCCCCGGTCGACGCCAAGGGCGAGAACGCGGCCCCCTCCCTCGACCGGATGCGTCGAGCCCAGCGCGGCCTGATCATCGCCGCGATGAGTGCGTTCGTTCAGGACAAGAAGTCGGACAAGGCGAACGAATTACTTGGCCTTTTGGAGAAGACCGGCGGTGGGCTCGAGTCGAGCGTGGCCGTCATGCGCCAACTCGTCGGCACGATTCGCGGCCAGATCGATTCGCTCACCAAGGACGGCAAGAAGGCCGAGTCCGACGAACTCAAGAAAACGTTCGCCGAGTTCCTCGACCGGATCCGGGGCGACGACGCGTCGAAGCTCTCGGGCAGTGTGATTACGTTCCTCGGCCAGGGCTACGCGGCCGTCGATCAATCGGCGAAGGCGGCCGAGCTGTACCAGACGCTCCTCGACAAGCCGTTCGTCAACGCGGGCAAGACGCCGGACGAACAGAAGGAGCTGGCGAACAAGGACGCGAACTTCCGCCGACAACTGCAGTTCGAACAGGCGCGGGCTTATCGTCTGGCCGGCGACAAGGCGGGGTTCGAGAAGGCGACGGCGCTCATGAAAGAAATCGTGGGCAATCCGATCGATCAGAAGACGAAACAGGGCTGGGGCTATCGCAGCCTGCCCGTTCGCAAGGAATACAACGCCCTGCTCGAGGATCAAAAACTGTTCAACTCGGCCGTCCGCAACTGGGTGCAGATGACCAATCAGTTCGTCCAGGGCGGGCTACCGGCCCCAGTCAAGTTCGTCGCGCAGCGGCCGGCCTTCATGACGGCCGGCCAGGGGATCGACACCGCGTTCGCCAGTGTGTTTGGCTACCCCGCCCAGGTCGCCAATGTACTCGACTTCGGTTTCAAGAACGTCTTCCCGATCGCGGCCGCCAAGAAGCAACAAGACCGAATGTTGTACTTCGATCTCTTCTACGAATCGAAGCGCTGCAGCGTGAAGGCCTACACGACCGTCGACCCCGCCAAGGCGGGCGGCCAGGAGAAAATCAACTCGTCGCTCGCCAACATCGCCCAACAGTTCCACGATTTGCTGACGAAAAACGACGACGTTCCCGACGAGGTCAAGGAAAAGATCAAGACGCTGATCGAAGCGACGCCCGCCATGAAGGCCCGCTTCGCGGAACTGGCGGCGGCGGCGAGTCGGACACAGTGAGGTCAGAGGTCAGAAGACAGAGGTCAGAAGACAGAGGTCAGTAGACAGAGGTACTGAGTACTCAGTACTCAGTACTCAGTACTCGTAGCCATTCAGGGAACTCGAAATTCGGAGACTCTCGGCCGCGTCGAGCCGGACGCAGTGAGCAAAAGTCAGAGATCAGAAGTCTGAAGTACTGAGATAGACTCACCACAATGGACACAAAGACCACAAAGAACCGAATTGAATTCTTCACCTTTGTGATCTTTGCGTCCTTTGTGGTGAAATGGATTTAAGTGTTCAACGAGTGTTGGGAACCCGAAATTGAGTTCTCCAACTTATGATCTTTGTGTCCTTTGTGGTGAAATGGATTTAAGAGTTCAACGAGTGATGGGAACTCGAAATTTGGAGACTCTCGTGAAGCGCATCATCGGGTTCCTGTCGCTCGCCACTCTGATGGCCTTTTTCGCGGTCGAGGGGTACGCCCAGGTCCGCGAGAAGGACAAGGTCGAGCGCCGCGACAAGAAGGGCAATACCGTCACCGTCACCGGGCAGATCGTCGACGAATCGCCGGCCGGCATCAAGGTGAGGTTTGAAGGCAAGGCCAAGGAAGAAGTGATTCCCGTCGGGGACATTCAACGCGTCATTTATGGCGACTTCACGGTCAACGTCCTCAAGTCCGTCGCCGGGTCCAATCAGGCGGAGCGCGATCGCAACTTTCCAGTCCTCGTCAAAACCTATGAAGACATCCAGGCGATGCCCGACCTGCGGACCGCGAGCGCCCAGTCGCGCCGGTACATCGACTACCGGCTCGCGCAGACTCGGGCCGGGGCCGCGGAGACCGATGAACAAGTGAAGGCCGCC
>JANLUE010001363.1:0-2054 GCA_031363325.1 Gemmataceae bacterium | reverse complement strand
CGTGCGCAGGGCCCGCATGATTTCGTCTTCTTCGGCCAGCGCGATCGATTCGACGTGCTTGCGGATGATCTCGAACGTCATCGGGCCGAGGTTCGTGAGCAGGCCGTCGGCGATCGACCTGGCCGGGCGGGCCGGGACGATTCGGCCTTCGCGCAGGCTCTGAGCCGCGTCGTCGGCGAGCGTTGGTTCGCAGCCGATCACGCGGATAGTCGGCCGAATTCCCTTCGCGGCGATGAGCGTTCCACTCAACAGTCCGCCGCCGCCGACCGGGCACAGGATCGCGTCGAGGTCGGGGGCTTCTTCGAGCAGTTCGACGGCGGCCGTGCCCTGGCCGGCGATCACATCAGCGTTTTCGAATGGGTGAACGAGCGTCGCCCCGGTGGCCCGAGCGATCTCGTCGGCCGTTCCTTCGCGTGCGGCCACGGTTGGCTCGCAGTATGTAATCTGCCCGCCGTACCCCGCGACGGCTTCCTTCTTGATGGCCGGGGCGGTGTGCGGCATGACGATATACGCCGGGATGCCGCGTTGCCGGGCGGCGAGCGCGAGCGCCGCCGCGTGGTTGCCCGATGAGTGCGTCACGACCCCCTTCGCCGCAACCGATTCGCCGAGCGATTGAACGGCGTTCGTCGCCCCGCGAAACTTGAACGCCCCGACCTTCTGAAAGTTTTCGCACTTGAAGAACACGCGGGCTCCGGCCATCGCGTCGATCGTCGAGCAGGTCAGGACCGGGGTGCGATGGATGAACGGCCGAATACGTTCGTGGGCCGAGCGGATGGCGGAAAGATCGGGGATCATGGGGTCATGGTAAGAATGACCGACCCGGTTCGGTAAAAGTTGCCCTCCCATTGTAAATAATCTTCTGGTAATCTCTCCCTCGTCGGTTTGGGGGAACAGCAACGGAATCAGTCGCGGTCCCCCGCGCCGCTCCACGGATGGGAGCGTGCGCCCGGCGGAACAAGGAGGTTCGCGGTGGCCCGTCGCTGGCGACTGCGCAACAAACTGTTGCTCGGACTCGGGCTCGTGGTCGGGTGCGTCGCCACCCTGATCGCGGGGACGGCCTACGGCCTGTCTTCCTACCGCGCCACGATGAAGACCACCGATAGCAAGCTTGCGGAACTGCTGACCCTCGACCGACTCAAGGCCGACGCTGTTGGCATCGTGGCCCTACCCAGCCCGGTCAACAATCCTTCGATCGAGTCCGACGGAACGAGCCAGCAATTGACGGCCGCCCGCGATCGAATTGCCCAGGCCCGCATCATCTTCGTGGCTTACCAGGAAAAGCTGAAGGACACGCTTCGCCGGGGACGCGATCCCGATCCCTATCAGGACACGCAACTCGTCGGGGCGATCGAAACGACTTTCGTCGGGCTCGAAGCGTCCATCGCCAAGTGGGGCGAGCCGACGGCCGTCACTGGCAGCCGGCCCCTGGCGTCCGATCCGGAAGTGGCCAAGAGTCACGATCAACTCCTCCGCCAGATCGACGAACTCCGCAACGAAGTCGCCAAGGACATGTACGACCGAATCGACCGGGCTCGGAAGGACCACAACCGGGCCGTCGCGATCATCGGCGTTTCGACTGGCTTTGCAGTGATCCTGGTGCTCACGCTCGTAAGTCTGTTCTCCGGCTGGGTGTTTAAACCGATTCGCGACCTCCAGGCGGGCGTGACCCGCGTGACCGAGGGAGACTTCGAACACCCGATCGAACTGAACTCCGGCGATGAACTCCAAGATCTCGCCGTCGCGTTCAACGCCATGACTGCCCGGCTGCACGAAGTGTACCGCGACCTCGAACATCAAGTCGACGAGCGAAGTCGGCAACTGGTTCGCTCCGAGCGGATGGTCAGCGTCGGCTTCCTGGCGGCCGGGGTGTCCCACGAAATCAACAACCCCCTGGCGAGCATCGCCTTCTGCTCCGAAGCCCTGCAGTCGCGGCTCGGCGACTATCTCGCGAAGTACCCGCACGAAACGGAAGTCATCCAGAAATACTTGCGGATGATTCAGCAAGAAGCGTTCCGTTGTAAAGGGATCACGAGCCGCCTGCTCGAGTTCAGCCG
>JANLUE010001339.1:0-2181 GCA_031363325.1 Gemmataceae bacterium | reverse complement strand
CCGCGAGCTTGCGATCCTCGGGCGAAAGTTTCGCCAGTTCCGCGGCGAACTCCGCTTCTTCCTTCGGGTCGACCTTGGCCGCTTCGGCAGGTGGGTTCGTGCTGCTGGGCGGCTTCGGGCCGGTCTTCTTCTCGTCGCAGCCGATTGTCAAGATCGCCACTGCGAACAGAGCAAGTAATCGCTTCATCGAAGTTCTCCTATTTGACGGAATTCAGGTAGGCCAACAGGTCGGCCATTGCGGGCACGTCGATCTGTTTCTCCAGGCCCTCCGGCATGTACGAGAGGCCGGAACTCTTCAACGATTCCACGTCCGAACGTCGGACGATTTCGGCTTGGCCATCGGCCCGACGAAGTGTGAAGCCGGTGGCCGTCTCATTCTGCAAGAGGCCGCTGAGTTGTCGGCCGTTCTTCAATTCAACGGTATAGGTCAGGAACTGCGGTTTTACTTCGCGATTCGGGTCGATGATTGCGAGCAAGACGCCTTCGAGGCCGCGATCGCGAATCGCCTTCAGGTCCGCACCGACTTCTTCGCCCACGCCGTCCAACTTATGGCAGGCGGTGCAGTTCGTCTTGAACAACGTTTTTCCCTTAGCCGCATCGCCTTTCACATCGAGCGACTTGCGATACTCCTCGAACACCTTCTGACGATCGGGCGGCGCGACGAACAACTTGGCCGCCCGCGCCGAGATGTTCCGGGCCGGCGACTTCTTGAGCAACGCGACCCGCGCGGGATCGACGTCAGCCCGGTTCACCTTGCGTTCCTCGACGGCGTCGAGAAACGCGGAGACCCAGTTGTTGCGTGAGAGCCAAACTTCCGTGGCCGTCGCGCGGACCTGGGGAGTCATCGCCGGCCAGGCCGCGAGCAAGAGACCCGGCCCGCCGTCGTCGCCGAATCGACCGACGATGTCGAGCGCCGCGATCTGCACGGTCGGCGGCTGGGCTGGCTGCAGAAGTTCCTTGAGGATCGGGGCCGCCTCGGCGAACGACAGAATCGTCAGGTCCTTGATGGCCGGCACGCGAGCGTCC
This sequence comes from Gemmataceae bacterium, assembly GCA_031363325.1. Classification (GTDB taxonomy): domain Bacteria; phylum Planctomycetota; class Planctomycetia; order Gemmatales; family Gemmataceae; genus SIAJ01. The sequence continues at coordinate 1,155 of JANLUE010001339.1, read as the reverse complement.
GATGGCTTGCGCATGTCGCGGGCGGTCAACACGGCGTCGGCCAACAAGCGATCGGTCAGCGACTTCACCTGGTCGGCGAAGTTCGGATCGTTGAAATGCGCGAGCACCGAGGCCGAGCCGCGCGTCTTCACGACCGTGAGCAACGCCCGAGCGAGCGGTCCGGGTCCGAACCGCGCGAGATGCGAGATGATCTCGAAGATCACGGGCCCATTCGCCTCGTCGGCCGCGGCGACGCGTTCGCCAAGCGCCAGCAGAAACGCTGGGCCATGTTCGGTTCCGGCGAAGTAGCGCGACGTGCCCAGGCTCTGGAAGACCTGGGCCTGATGTTCGGGCCGCATGCCGGCGACAAGGGCGAGTCGCATCCACGGGTCGGCCGCGTCCTTCATCGCGAGTTGCACGAAGATCGCGGCGCGCGAAGCCGAGTAGTCGCGCATGTCGCGATCGTGTTCGGCGTAATGGCCCAGCGTGTACGCTAGTTGCACGCGCACGGCCGGGTCCGCGTCGCGGCGAACGTCCCAAAGCGCGAGCACGAGGTCGCCGGGCAGGCCGAACTTCTCGCCGTGATACCGACTTTCGCAGAATCGAACCGCGTGCTCGCGAACGCGCGGCTCCGTGTCCTTCAGGGCCGTTCGCAACACGACCGCGTCCAGGGCCTTGCGCGAAGCGAGCGACGCCAAGGCGTGCAGTCGACCCTGGGGCGTCTTGCCTTCGCGGACGAGGTGCTTCAGCGCGTCGATGGCGGGTTGATCCTGGCGCTGATGCAACAAGCGGCTGGCGGTGTCACGGTGCCAGCCGTTCGAGTGATCGAGCAGGTTCACCAACTCGGCCGCCGACGCCTTGGCGAGGTTCGGGAGCGCCGGACGTTTGAATCCTTCCGGCACGATCCGCCAGATTCGGCCGCGATCGAAGCCGGCCGACGGATCGACGTTCTTCAAAACCTGTGGCGCCAGGAACGCGGCCCCTTCGATCAATTCGCGCGACATATCGACAACGTAAAGGCACCCATCCGGGGCGTTGGCGAATTGCACCGGCCGAAACCACGTATCCCTGGAAGCCAAAAATTCCTTGTCCGGGTCGGCGCGTTCGGCGAGGGGTAGTACGCCGTTCGCTTTCACTTTCGCCCGGAACACGAGATTGTTCGCGACCTCGCCGACG
>JANLUE010001328.1:0-2830 GCA_031363325.1 Gemmataceae bacterium | reverse complement strand
GAACGCATAGGCATGGGTCTCGAGTTCTTCGCCGCGGTCCATCGTCTCTTGACTCGCCCCACAATACTTGCATTTGCCATCCGACCACGTGTGGTCCAGCCGCTCGAACCAGATGTTGCCATCATTGGTTGCAAACGACTTTGCAATTGAATGCGGACCCTTCGCGTGCCTCGAGCAGTACACGCTCCGCCGAGCCAGCATACTGGTCAGTTCGGTGATCGCGATGCCGAACACCTGCTTCGTCAGAATATGATCGACTCGCTTTTGCAAGTCCGGAATCTGGCTTTTAAGACCCTCGTTCAGACGCTTGGTGATTTCCCGCAGGAACACGCCGGACTTGGTGCACGGGTCGAGGAACCGCACCGTCTTGTCCGCCCAGAGGTTCGCGCCGCCATTGCCCGCCGCCCACGCCTTGGCCAGTGTATCGAGCATCCGGTTCGCGAACTCGGGGGGCGTGAACACCTCGTCGTTGGACAGGTTCGCAATGCAGGTCAGCACGTCCGGGTTGTGGCCGCGCAACGTGAAGGAAGCCGGAATACTCATGGGGTCTCCTCCGCATCCGGGGTGTCGAGGCCCGCCAATTCGCGTTCGATTTGCTCGATGCTGGGCAAGTTGGTTTGAAGCTCCGTTGGCATCGACTCCATCAATCGAAATTCCGCGACGCCCATCGGATGGGTTTTGTCGCTCAAGGCATATTCGGCCACGATCTTGTTCTTCATCTTGCAGAGCAGGAGGCCGATCGTCGGCTGGTCGAGTTCGTGCTTGACCTGGCGATCGATCGCCGTGAGGTAGAACCCCAATTGCCCCAAATCCTTGGGCTCGAACTTTCCGGACTTGAGTTCGATCACCACGTAGCAGCGCAACTTGAGGTGGTAGAACAAGAGGTCGATGAAGAACTCGTCACCCCCGACGTCCAACAACACCTGCCGCCCGACAAAGGCGAAGCCCGCTCCTAACTCCAACAGGAACTCGGTGACATGTTTCGTCAGCGCCGTTTCGATGGAGAGTTCCTGGGCCTCATCGGTGAGGCTGAGAAACTCGAAGCGATAGGGATCCTTGAGCGACTCGCGAGCCAGATCGGACTGCGGTCCGGGCAGAGTCATTGGAAAGTTGGTGACGGCCTGTCCGCTGCGTTCGAGCAACCGGGACTCGATCTGCATGACCAGGACATTGCGCGACCAGTTGTGCTCGATGGCCTTGGCGGCGCACCAGCGGCGCGATTCGGGTCCGGGGAGCTTGTCCAACAAGGCCAACTGGTGATACCACGGCAATTGTGCAAGCACCTCTTGCACAAATTGAACATTTGGCCACGCCTCCGCGAAAGCTCGCATGTATTTCAGGTTCCGTGGGGAAAACCCTTCATTTCTGGGAACGCCGTACGCAGGTCTTTCGCAAGCCGATCGATGACTTTCGAGCCCCAGCCCTGTTGGGCCTGCCGGGACAAGATGTCGCGTCCAATCTGCCAATAAAGGAGCACCAGTTCGCGATTGATCGCCAGCAACGCGCGTTGCTGGGCCTTGTGAATGCGGTCCTTCAGTTCGACCAGCCATTCGACGTAGCCATCCGGCGGCGTGGTCAGTCGGACCGGTTTGTTGCTCATGCGTCGACTCCGCCGTCGTGGGCCTCTAAATTGGCCGCAAGATACATCCATTTCATCAGACAAGGACCAACTTGTAAGGATCACTTACAAGTTGAGTCAGTTGTCAAAGATTACTTGACAACTGGCGGAAAGTCCCTCTCGGACCGTCGAGCAGTAAATCACTCGGCCTCATTCGCAGCCTCGCCAACCTTGGCCGCCAACTCGCCAACCGTCATCGGCGGGTACGACTTCTCCGGCGTGAACACCTCGTGCTTGCCGAGGTCGGCGAAGAGCGATCCCGCCTCGCTGAACGTGGAGGACAGGGCCAGCGTGTCGAGGCGGAAGTCGCGGCGCTGGAACTTGCCCTTGCCGAGGTAGCCCCACTCGGCGAACGCGATCGCTTGGCCGTCGTGGGTGCGCATCGTCAACGCGTCGCCGTGCACGATGTTCGACGACAACACCTGCGACGCGGCCCGATAGAGTTCGTCCGATTCGGTGAGATTGAGGTACTCGGCGAAGAGTTCCAGCACGTGCCCACGGCACTCGGCGATGTTGTCCGCCAACAACTCGATGCCATAGATGCACATCAACCCGAGCAGGGCGTAGTGCCGTCGCTCGAATTCGGACTTGCCGTATTTGAGTTCGACGGCCGCGAGCTTGCGGCGCAGGATTGGCACGAGGAAGTTGCCACTGCCGCACGCCGGCTCCAGGAAACGCGAGTCGATGCGCTCCGTCTCGCCCTTGACGAGGTCGAGCATCGCCTCGACCAGCCACGCCGGGGTGAAAACTTCCCCGTGGTCGGCGACGCGTCGTTTGGATTTGACCAGGCTCATGGGCTTGCACCTGCGTCGCGAGGAGATCGAGGGCCGCAGGTGAGTCTATGGATCAACACTCAACGTTCGGCCCGCTCGGTTGAAGTCCGTACGGCGTTGATTCGACATTCCGCGGCGACGCGCCCGCGCGGCGGCCGCGTGCAAGACGCGATCGCGGCCGGCATCCTCGACAAAACGAGCCGCGCGTGAATAGACTGATTCAGGACGGCGTCCGTCACCACACCGCGAACCAGAACGATTCCACCCTGCACAGACGTTGATGGCAACAAGCGCACGGGAGCTAAAGCCTCACTACGAATCAAATGGCGCCTGCCGATTGCACTGTGGTTCTTTGTGTCTTTGTGATGATCAATTCCGTTTGACACCAAATGCCTGAACCACCAACGATCTGTGCCGTCCTCACGCCGCCGGGCCAGTC
>JANLUE010001251.1:0-4967 GCA_031363325.1 Gemmataceae bacterium | reverse complement strand
GTGAATTGCACGATCGTCAGCGGACATCGGGGCCTCGGTCAACGAACCGGATCAACTTCAACGTAGGACAAGGTTCGGCGAAAGGGGTTGCTGCGGTTCCACCTCGCTTCGCTTCGGCTTCGGCGGGCTGCGCCCGCAATCCGAACGGATCATAGCCTCAGGCGACGGCACGAAAACCATAAGCCGCAGTCGCGGCCGCTCGACCTTCGTCCGTCAATGTTAGGCACTCGCCGCGAACTTGAGCCCAGCCGCGACCGAGGATCCGGGCCGTCACGCGGAGCGTGTCGGCGTCGGACCAGTTCAAATGTTCGTGTAGGCCGGCGACGCGACTCTCCTCCAACTCGGCACTCGTGCCTTCGTGTTGCAACAAGTGAATTGTTAGCATTGTGTCGAAGAAGTCGCGGCGATGTCGAAGCCGTCTCCGGAAGCGCGTGATGAGCCCGTAGCGCGGCGACGCGATCAGAGCCAACAAAAAGAAGCAGCCCATGAGGACGGCGACCGTCCCGGCAATCGTCACACCAAACGAATAGGCGATGACCGTCCCGCCCACCGCACCGATCACACCGATCAGGACGCTCAGGCCGATCAGGTGCGACAAGCGATCCGTGAGAAGATAGGCGGTCGCCGGGGGGACTACGAAGAACGCGACGACCAGTACTGGGCCGGCCGCGTCGAAGGCGGTCACGGCCGTGAGCGAGACGAGGCCCATCAGGCAATAGTGAATCACCGCCGGCGCGAACCCCAGGGCGGCCGCGAGCGGGGCGTCGAACGTCGACAGCTTCAGTTCCTTGAAGAAAACGGCCACGAACGCCGCGTTGACCAGAAACACGCCCGCCATGATCACAAGTGCGACCGGCCCGAAGTCGAACGTCGTCGTGCCGAGCCGGTTGAGCGGTGCGAGTTCCGGGCTGCCGAGCAGGACGCGGTCCACGTCGAGATGCTCGTTCTTCGCGTACAGCGTGACGAGCAAGACGCCGAGCGCGAACAGCGTCGGGAAGACCAGGCCGATCGCCGCGTCTTCTTTCACGAGCTTCGATCGCGACACGGCCTCGACCAATGCGACCGTAACCAGCCCGATCGCCGCAGCGGCCAGGGGCAGAAAAAGCGACTTCGGGTCGCGAACGATCAGGTAGCCCAACACGATTCCGAGCAACAAGACGTGGCCGATCGCGTCGGTGAGCAGGGCCATCCGCCGCAAGACGAGGAACCCGCCGAGTAGCGCGCACGCGGCGGCCGTTGCCGTCAGGACGGCACAGACTTCCCAGAACAGCGGCGTGAACAGCGACATGCGACCTCAGAATCGGCGTTGCCGGGAGATCAAATATTCAATGAGCGCCCGATCGAACGTGATGCCCGTGTGCAAGGGCACATAGTCGATGCCCGCCTTGAACGACTCTTCCTTGAACTTGGCGCGAAACTCATCGACGCTGGCGCGATAGTCTTCACGCATTCCCTTGGCGTCGAGTTGGAGTTCCTCGGTACTCTCCACATCGACGAACTCGACCAAACCCTCGAACGGAAATTCGACCTCGGCTTCATCCAACACGTGGAACAAAATGATCTCGTTCCCCCGATGCCGCAAGTGATAGAGCGACTTCAATAGCTCGTCCGTATCGGTCAACAAATCGCTGAACACCATGATGAGGCTCTTGCTCCGAATCATGGCGGCCAATTGATGCAGTCCGTGCGCAAGATCCGTCTGCCCCGTGGGCTTCAAATTGGAGAGCAGCGCCAGGATGTTGCCAAGCTGTGTGCGCTTGCTCTTGGGCGGCAGCACATCGCGGAGTTTCTCGCCGCAGGTGACCAGGCCGACCGGGTCCTGTTGGTGGATCATCAAATAGCCGAGCGCGGCCGCCAGGCAAACGGAATATTCGAACTTGGTCAAACGCTCTTCGCCCTCGGCGAAAGTCGCGCTCTTCAAATGTTGCGTGCCGGCCACCTTCGCCTTCTCCATCTCGCGAACGCCGCACCAGTCCATGCTGGCCGACAGATCCATCACGAGGTAGCCGGTGACGTTCGTTTCGGCCTGGAACTTCTTGACGTAATAGCGATCCGTCTTGGCGTAGACGTTCCAATCGAGGTCCTTGAGGTCGTCGCCGGGGGAGTATTTGCGATGCTCGGAGAACTCGACGGAGAAGCCCTGGAAGGGACTGGAGTGCAGGCCGGACAGAAACCCCTCGACGATGAACTTGGCGCGCAGGTCGAGGCGGGCGACTTGCGCGATGACGTTGGGTCGAAGATATTGCTCGGCGGTCGGCATCAATATTCCTCGATCAACATCGACCCGTCGGCCGCGAACCAGCCAACGCCTTCCGCCTGATAGATTCCATCCGTCGCCAGCGCAATCGTCCGACACAACGCCTCGCAAACCCGATCCACCAGAGCTTCATTTGATACGCTGAGCGGCTTGCGAATCGTGACTAACTGTTTCGATTGAATCACCAACTCCATCAGTCGGCCATTGTTCGGCGAATAGTCGAGCGTCTCCAGGTACGCGGCCCAGGTGTTTAAATCGTTTCGCAGATCGTCGGCCTCGGCCAAATAGCGTTCCACATGAATCGGCGTGCCAACTCCGAGATTGAAATCGACCGCCGTCCAGCCGAGGTCGTCGCCCTTGAACTTCGATTCGACGGCAACGCCCGCGAGGCCCTCGATCAGGGCCGAAGGCCTGGGCTCGACGTCCGATTGACAGAACACGCGATACCACATTGACCCGTTCCAGAGACACTCACAATGTACGGCCCCGCGCGTTGCCGAAACGCTTCGCAAGCCCGTCACTTCACGATCGGGCCAAGTCCACCAGGTTGCCGTCGGCATTGAACTCCCAGTCTTTCGTACCTAGGACCTCGAACTTCGACTTGGGTTCGAGTTCCTTCAGGCACGGTTCCGACACTTCGACGTATTCGAGGTCGAGGGTGTTCTTGATGCGAATGATCCGGGCGTCTTCTGGTTCGCGCAGGCCGAGGATGCCCAGGGCCGCTTCAATCGCTTGACGGTCCTGGTCGTAGTGCGGCGGTAGGTTGGCGCCGGCGGGGAAGCCCGAAGTCACACAGTTCACACGGGTGTCGGCGTAGTTCATGCTCTTGATCAATCGCGTTGTGGTGAAGTCCGCGAAGCCGATGCCCGCGGCGTTTCCGTGCGTGTGCTGCGACAGACCACGCACGAAGATGAATCGCATGTTCGGTTGGCCGTCCAACGAGTCGGCGCGCAGGGCCCGCTTGCGGCCCGCGACGTTCGTGTCCAGCCCCGAGCCGCTGATTTCCTTGCCGATCTCGTCGATGATGAGCAAGTCGGCCTGGGTGAATGGTAAACGGGCCAGCCATTCCTTGGCCTTGACCAGCAACCGCTCCTCGACGGGTTCGAAGTCGGCCGGCGCGGCCGCTTCGATGAGGGCGGTTTGCTCGTAGCCGTTTTCGATGGTCGCGAGCCCAAAACGAATCGGCGCTCGTTGCCGGACGACGCGACTCACGGAGCGCACGACGCCATCGTAAGTGCGATCGAGAAAGACGCGATGATACCACGCGGCCCCCTCGCGCTTCCCGAGGCCGATCGCCATCATCTTGAGCCAGCCGCTTTCAATCGCCCCCGAATAGTTCGTGTGCGGTTTGACACGCGCCACGACGCCAATATGGTCGGCCCGCGACGCGTGTCGATCGAGATAGACCGGCCAGCCTTCGGGGGTTTTGCCAATCTCGACGGTCTCCATCGAACTGTGAATCGGCGCTTCGCAGAACTCGGCCGTGATGCCGTAGCTTTCGAGGACCCGGCTCTGCCCGTCGGCCGTGCAACCGCCGTGCGTACCCATTGCCGGAACGATGAACGGCTCGGCCCGAAGCTCCCGGAGGAAGCGAACGGTACTTCGGAGGATGACCGGGATGTTCGCGATCCCGCGACTGCCGGCCGTCAGAGCCACGGACTGCCCCGGCCGAATCGCGGTGCCCAGGTCGAGCTTGGCCAGGGCGTCGTGGACCGCCGTCGGCACGTCGTCGATCTTCGGCCCGGAGAACGATTGACGGAGCCGGACCAGACGGGGAAGCAACATGGTTTTGCTCGCGTGGAAAAGCCAATCTCGTCGAATCCTAAACCCGGTCAAGACCGAACCTGGAGTTTCAGGACCTCGCCCCTTGCCGCAACGGTGAACCGGCTGCGTGAGCTTTGTGTGGTGTAGCCGCGTTCGCCAGAACGCGGGTTGCCCAACAGGTGCCGAGAACAACTCGGGTTATCAATGTGATTTCGGCTCAATTGTAAGGCGTTGCGCCACCGTCCTTCCCGGCGGAAGCGGAGTTCCGCCGCCACGAATTGGGCTAAGCCGCCGCGATCGTCACCACCTTGAATCGCAACACGCCTCGTGGCACCTGAATTTCGGCCAATTCGCCCTTCTTCTTACCGAGTAGCCCCTGACCGATCGGGCTCGTGGTCAGGATCTTGTTGTTCGCCGGGTCGTCCTGGCCGGGGCCGACGAGTTCGAACGTCTCTTCTTCGTTCTCGTCCAAGTCACGCACCGTGACCTTTGAACCAAACACGACTACGTCCTTTGGAAGCTGCGACGGATCGATCAGGTAGGCGCGATTGATCTTGGTCTGGACGAGGTCGATCTGAGCCTGGAGCAGGCCTTGATCCTCGCGGGCCGCGTGGTACTCGGCGTTCTCGCTCAAGTCGCCCATGTCCCGAGCGGTCGCGACCCGCTTGGTCACCTCGATCATCTTGACGTTCTTGAGGTTCGCAAGCTCGTCCTTGAGTTTCTCGTACCCCTCGCGGGTCATCGGGATGCGGTCGTCGGCCATCGGACTACTCCACATACGGCAGTCTTTAGTCGTTAGCCGCGAGGCGCTACCGAGCGCGACAGTGACGCGCTCGGCTAGCGCCTCGCGGCTAACGGACACTACGGAATTAAGTCGGTCCGCCCCGAGACGCTCGCCGCGAATTCGGCCAGCAACTTCGCGGCGTTCGTCAAGTCGTCGAGGTGG
>JANLUE010001243.1:0-1919 GCA_031363325.1 Gemmataceae bacterium | reverse complement strand
ATTCACGGCCAGCATCATGGTCATGAAATCGACGGCGACTCTGGCCGACAGTTCGACCGCACTCGCGGCCCCGACATTCTACTTCGCGACGGGCGACTACTATCCGTGGGACACGCTCGCGGTAGTGTTGCTCTGGGGTTGGTGTGGAGTTGAACTGTTGCGCCAAGGTCGGAGCGCGATTGCGGCCCGTCGTCCCGAAAGCTAGACTGTTGGAACTCGCATGATTCCCTTTGGCCCGATCGATCGTCGCGGCTTCACTCGCCTCGGACTGGGCGGGCTCGGGTCGCTCACGCTGCCGGGCCTGTTTGCCCGTCGGGCGTTCGCCCAGTCGAGGGAACGAACCGCGCTGATCGTCGTCTGGCTTCAGGGCGGGGCGAGTCATCTCGAAACCTACGACCCGAAACCGAACGCCCCGAGCGAGATTCGCGGACCGTTCAAGTCAATTCCTACGAACGTTCCCGGCATCAAGGTTTGCGAGTTATTGCCGCTCCAGGCCCGCATCGCCGAAAAGTGCGCGATCCTGCGCTCGCTCGTCCACACCGGCTTCTGCCATCAACAGGGCAACCAGCAATTGATGACCGGCCACCCGGTCCTCGAGATGAAGAATCGGTCGGATCATCCGGACTTGATGTCGATCGCCCATCACGTTCGCGGCGACGCGGACCGGGTGTTGCCGAGCTACGTGGCGTTGAACCCGATCCCGTACGTTGGCTCGGCGTATCTGGGGCCGGCCCATGACGGGTTCGATGTCTCGGCCGACCCCAACCTTCCCGGCTTCCGCGTCGCCAACCTCAGTCGACCGGTGCGGGCGGAAGCCGATCGGATGGGCGACCGACTCGGACTCAAGCAGCGGCTCGATGCCCTGTCGCGCGACGCCGACCAGCGCCAGCGCGCGGACTCGCTCGATGCCTTTCAGCAACAAGCGCTGAACATGTTGACCCGGCCCGAGGTCGCACGAGCGTTCGACGTCGAACGCGAAGACCCCCGACTCCGCGATCGCTACGGCCGCAATACCTGGGGTCAGCGTTGTTTGCTCGCGCGACGGCTTATTGAAGCTGGCGTCGATCTGATCACCACGTCGTTTCACGGCCCCCTGTGTGGCCGGGTGGGAAACTGGGACGATCATGCCGTCAACGCCCATGTGTTCGAGGCGATGAAAGCACGCTGCGTGTACTTCGATCGGGCCGTTTCAACGTTGATTGAGGACCTGTTTGATCGCGGCATGAATCGCCGGGTCATGGTCGTGGTAGTCGGCGAGTTCGGCCGGACGCCGCGGATCAACTATCAACCCGATAGCGCGACCGGAGTAAGCCAGCCGGGGCGCGATCACTGGCCGCGCGCGTCGTCGCTCTTGTTCGCTGGCGGAAGCGTGCTCGGCGGACAAGTGATCGGCTCGACCGATCGACTCGGGGCGGATGTCAGCGATCGACGCGTTGGCGTTCGCGACGTGCTGGCCACGATGTACGCCCACTTGGGCATCGACGCGGCCTCAATCACTTTGAACGACCCCGTCGGTCGACCGATCCCAGTTTTGCCGGAGGGCCAACCCATCGCCGGGCTGGTTTGAGTCGCGCATCCGAACGGATGCGTTCGCGGCAGATCAACTACTTCATTTGACGGGCTCCGCCGATTCTTCGCTCCGACTTCCGTGTCGCTCCGACCCCGGCCTCGCTCGAACCGCTACGCGGTTCTGCGCTCGACCGGGGCTTTACTGGTGATCGCCCGAAGCGGGCTCCGATCCGGTCCATTGCGAAGGTTCCGCCACATGCGGGGAATCGTTTTAAGCCCGCTTCGCCGAAGCGGGCTCCGATCCGGTCAAATGCGATGGGGTACCATCCAAAAACGCCAACCGTACTTGGGACGCGACGCGGACCCTCGCTCACGCGTCGGGCTACCATCCGATGATCGGCCGCTAGTCC
>JANLUE010001183.1:0-12508 GCA_031363325.1 Gemmataceae bacterium | reverse complement strand
TGTAGAGGTAGGTCCACCCGTTCGCTTCGAAGTGCGGGCCGCTGTGAAATTCATGAGTGACGGGCGAGGACATGTAGACCACTCCCTCGATGAGTTCGAACTTTTGGTCCGTCGGATGCGCGTGATAGCGGCGCTCGAACTCGAGGCGACCGAGTCGGTCGCCGTTCTGAAGCGGTGGGTGTTCGGGCAACTGGAGTCGGGCCGACATCTCGGTACTCCTACGCGTAAACGTCGATCGCTTTGATGATCTCATCCAGGTCGTTCGGCACCTGAACCGCTCGGTTGGCGAAGTTCGCTCGGCGGACGCCACGCTTGCCGAGCACGTCCTCGAACGTCTTCGGGTCGGCCGAGTGATAGGCCACTGTGGCGGTCGGGTCTTTCAGTTGATGGGCCGTCAGGATGCAGACGATTCGTTCGTCGGCCCCGATCACGCCCTCGGCCCGAAGTTTCTTCGCGCCGGCGACGCTGGCCGCGCTCGCGGGTTCGCAACCGAGCCCGCCGGCGGCCACCTTGGCCTTCGCGTCCATGATTTCCTGATCGTTCACTTCACGAACGACACCGCCACAGCGATCGATCGCCCGCAGCGCCTTCGGCAAGTTCACGGGGCGATTGATTTCGATGGCGCTCGCCAACGTGTCCGCCCGCGAGTTCGTCGCGTCCATGTTGCGCAAGTACGAATCGATCTTGCCCTGGTCGGGTCGGCCCCCGTTCCAGCGCAACCCCTGGCGATCGTAGAGTTGGTAGAACGTGTTCGCGCCGGCCGCGTTGATGATCGCCAGCCGGGGGGCGTGTTTGATGAGCCCCAGGTCCATCAATTCGATGAATGCCTTCCCGAACGCCGACGAGTTGCCGAGGTTCCCACCCGGCACGACGATCCAGTCGGGCACTTCCCAGCGCAACGCCTCCAGCGCCCGATACATGATCGACTTCTGCCCTTCGAGCCGGAACGGATTGATGCTGTTAACCAGATAGATGCCGAGCCGTCGACTTACCTGTTGCACCCGCGCCAGCGCATCGTCGAAGTCGCCGGCGATTTGAACCGTGAGCGCTCCATGATCCAGGGCCTGGGCGAGCTTGCCGTAGGAGATTTTCCCGGAGCCGATGAAAATGACCGCCCGCATCTGATCCGTCGCGGCACAGTAAATCGAGAGCGAAGCGCTGGTGTTTCCGGTGCTCGCGCACGCCGCTCGGCGCGCTCCGACCGCTCGGGCATGGGCGAACGCGGCCGTCATGCCGTTGTCTTTGAAGCTCCCCGAGGGGTTCATCCCCTCGTATTGAAGGAACAATCGACCGGGATTGAGGCCAGCGTATTTGCCGACCGCGTCGGCTCGTTGCGTGAGAGTCTGCCCCTCGCCGATCGTGACGATGTCTTCGTTCTTGGCGAAGGGGAACAATTCGCGGAAGCGCCAGACGCCGCTGAACTCGAGCGGTTCGGTTCGTCGGCTCCACTTGCTCTCGAACTCGCGCAAGTCGCGTGGCGGGCGGACGCGATCCCAGTCATAGGCCACGTCCATGAGCGAACCGCACTTGGGGCAGTGGAACGACGTGTCGTCGAGCGCGACGGTGGCCCCGCAGTCGGCCTGGATGCAGCGTTGGAAGGCAACCTCGGTCATCGGGCTAGTTTAGCGGAACGGCGGTGGGCCGACACGAGCTTCAATCGGTGCGGTTGGTCGAAAGGGATTCCGCGTTCGTGGCCGCGTCCACGGTGCGGGCCTTGACCGATGGCCCGCCGAGGCCGGCCAGCAAGTGTCCTTCGCGCGGGCTGCGATAGAACTTGTAGTCCCGGCCATAACACGAGTCGTCGGCCGCGTGCAGATAGACGCCCATCCAGCCCCACTTGCTTTCGACCAGGACGGGGATTCCGTTGCCGACCGATCGAACGACGCCGCTGTGCGTCAACTCGCCCTGTTTCCGATAGACGATGAGGTCGCCGGCCCGGGGCTCGGAAGTTGGTGCGTAGCCGTTGTCGGCGAGAATGGACTCCACGGTCAGGCCGCCGACCCAGAACCGCCCGGCGGCAAAGACCCAACCGTGACAGTTGGAGACATCGGTGGCCGACTGGCGACGAATGAGGCGACCGTCGAACGGCATGGCGTTGAGCATCGTTTCTTCGGCGGCCGTAGTCTGTTCGGCGGGCCGAAGTTCGATTGGCTCGTTCAGCGTGATCGGTCGGCCCAGGTCCGTGGTGGCCGACGCGTCGTCGGTCGGGAGCATCTCGGGGCGAAAGTTCGCCTCGGTCATCCAGGCGACATCGCGATCGATCTTGGCGTCTTCGGCCAGTTCAAATTGAAGGCCGGTTCCAACGACCAGGCTGAGCCCGCTCGCCATCAGGAGGCCGGCAACAATCGCGCGCCGTCGCAGCAGCCCGACTGTCGAGGCGACTCCCTCTGAAATTCGGCGCGAGCCGAGAACCACGAAGGCCAACCAGGCACCGCCCACTAGAAGTGCCGCCGACCATTCCGCGGACTCGCCCAACGCGACCGGCCCGAGTGCCGACCCAATGGCCGCGAGCCCAGTGATCGCCGCGCGCGGCCAGATTCCGAGCGAGCCGGCCACGAGTTGAATCGCGCCCAGGAACAGCAAGCCGAAGCCGGCGCTCGACAGGACGAGCATCTGCGTATAGGAGAGTTCCATGCCGCTTCACCTTAGAACGAACCGCCGGGGACTTCGGCCCATTCGCTTCCACAAAGATAAGATGAAACCCGGTGAGAGGGCGGTGAGTTGAACCTTAAAAACCTCTCAGAATCGCGGCGATTCTCATTAATGTCGCGGGAGTGGATTTGGACGACTATCTGTGCCTGACGATCCAATCCGCTCCCGGAGAAGCGGTCGATGACTTTCGCAGGCGGCTCATCGCCTTCTGGTCGCACATGCTCCGCGACCGCGAGGCCGTGTTCGAGCGCGTCTACGCGGAGACCACGCGGTTCACGGTCGTTGGCGATGTGCAAACGCGACAGTACCTCGTCGAAGCCGGGGTCATCGACGAAGTGACCAACGAACTAACGGCCGCGAGCATCGAACATGACCCGGTCGACCCGGACGACGTGTACTCCAAATACGAAGCGACTCCGCCGGACTGGTTCCAGATCGAACACTGAAACGACCCCCTGGTTCCGGCGAGAATTGTCGAGTCGATCGTCCGTTCGGGGTGCCCCACATTGAGACCGGCGCGATGCATCCCTGGGTTGAACGGCCGACTTTGACCGTCGATATCGAGCGACTTCGCCAGGGCGAGCGACCCGATTGGCCAGCCGACGCAATTGATGCGGCCGCCACACTGCTTCGCGAAGTCTTGGCACCGGTCCCGAAGAAGGCCCGGCTCCTGGCCTATCTCCTCGCACCGCGGACGCGCAATCGATTCGGCGCCGAGTTTCGCACGGCCGCGAAGATCATCGGCGCCGATCGACGCGATGTAGCCATTGCCAACTTGTCGTACGACCTGATCGTCGGGGCCCTGGGCTGCTCGACGCTCGTACTGCCCACGGCGGATGGCCCCGTGGTCGCGCGAAACATGGACTGGTGGCCGGAAGGGCCGATCGCGCGAGCCAGTTACCTCATTCGCTGTACCCGCAATGGATCCTTGCAGTTCTCTTGCGCCGGCTTCCCGGGGGCGGTCGGCGTCGTGACCGGGTTATCGAATCGGGGCTTTGCCGTGATCTTGAACGCGGTCACGACACCCGAGCGATTGCGCAAGACGGGCTACCCGGTGCTTCTCCATTTGCGACGAGTGATGGACGACGCCACGGATTTCGCCGACGCGCTCAACCGCTTGACCAAACAGAAACTCACCACGGCCGCCCTGTTCACGCTGGTCGGCACGCGCAACGAAGAACGCGTCGTCATCGAACGAACATCGACCCGACACGCCCTGCGCTGGGCTCGCGCCGGCGAGCCACTCGTGACGACGAACGACTTTCGACTTCTCGAATTGCAACCGGGCCCCGCGGATCAATGGAGCCTGCAGCAAACGAGCTGCGGGCGTTACGACCGCTTATGCCGGCTGGCGAGTTCGCGACCGCATGCATCAATCGCGGACGAGCAGTTGCTCTACTGGTTGACCGACCCGGCCGTTCGCCAGGAGATCACGGCGCAGCATGTGATCATTCGCCCGGCCGCCAAGGAGATGCGGCTGTTCGTGCCGCGCGAGTTGGTCGAAGGGCCTACTTCGCCGGCACCGGCAACATGATGGCTTCCGCCTCGGGCACCTGGCGTTGCTTGGGGCCGCAACCGAGCAAGATCGATTTCCCATCCTGCGACAGCGCGGGGCCGTAGCCGGCGTCCGAGTCCGCGACGAGTTTGCAGCCTCCTTGATGGCTGCGCGATGCACTTGGTTGGTTCTTCTCCGCAAACGAGTTGAGATTCTTCAGCAATACGCCGCACGTCGCTTCCGAGAGTTTGATCAACTTGTCGAAACACATTGTTGAAATCACGAACTACGGACCACCAATTAAGAATTGGTTCCATTGATGGACGTGTTCGGCGAAGTCTTCCGGCAGGTGGAACATCCGGGGCGCATCATATCGCGGGCTCTTGACCGATGCTCCAATTCTGGTCAGCCAGTTGGCGCATTCCCTCTCATGTGCTTCATTGTCAAGCTTTCCGGTGGCGATCACGACTCGAAAGGACGAAATGCCTGGCCATTTCTTGTTTATGTACGGCTCCTGAAAACCCGGAGGATTAATCGCAATCGAACCCGCGTACGTTTTTGGAAACCGAGCGCCAATTTGGATGGCTACTTTTCCACCCCTGAAGAATCCGAGCAGCACGATCCGGTTTGTATCGACTTTGATTCGGTCGGAAATCTCCGAGACACCTTTCGCAACGCGCACACCGTCGAGTCGGTTGCCGGCCCAATCGTAATTGCGCGGCCCATTCGGCAATGTGCCACTAAGGACCGCGACTGGCCATCCCGCACGATTGGCAACCTCTTCGATCATTGGTTGGTTGAGGTCACTGGGATTGGAGTTATCGGGGGGCAGGCAAACAATCAAAGGCGACTTTTTCTCGCGATCAAATTGAATTGGCTTCGTCAGCTTGAATTCGGATCGACCGGATGTGGTCCAATAGACGGCGCATTCGTCGAGATATTTTTCAACGACTTCGCATCGCGGGTCTGATCTCAATTTCGACAATGTCCTGTCGAGTTCCACAACTCCGTCGGTTTCCAAGCCGCATCGCTGTAGCCAATAGAGCGACTCGTCAATCATGCCTTTCATTACGCAGCATTGAGCTAATCGATAAAACGAACTGGAGCCTTTACTCACGGCCCAAGCGTAAGCAGCCAGGGCCTTATCGGCGCTTCCGCCCTCAGGATCATAGGCCTTCGAAGCGATCGTTGTCAGTTCGTCACGGCTGAGCTTGCTTAAATCAGTCCCGTCGAAGATGGCGGGCGGTAGTCCCGGAGCTTTGAGATCGAATGGTGGAACTGGCTTCGCTACTTTGGCCGTGATGTCCGCGTCGAGTGTCCACGGATCAATGTCATCCATTGCTGGTGAATTCAATGAATCAATGCTATCGCTTGACCGCGATGTCTTTGCAGACTTCGACTGACAGCCCGCACCGATCGATACGAGAAGCAACAAGAAAATTCGAGCCATGATGATTCTCCGAGTCTACTTCGCAGGTACCGGCAACATGATGGCTTCCGCCTCGGGCACCTGGCGTTGCTTGGGGCCACAGCCGAGCAAGATCGATTTCCCGTCCGGCGACAGGGACAATCCAAACGTGGGGCCGTAGCCGGCGTCCGAGCCCGAGACGAGTTTGCCATCGGCGACGGTCCAGACGGCGACGTAGCCCTGGTTGCGTGGCGCCGGGCCGACACTAATCAGGTACTTCTCATCGGGGGTGAAGCGCAGTTGATAGATGCCGCCGGGGTGCGATTGATTCGGCTCCCCTTTGATGCCCGGATGCGGAAACTCGCGGATCACCGTGCCGGCCGATGCGTCCCACAACTTGATCTTGCGATCGCTCGACCCGGACGCGATTAACTTGCCGTCTTTCGAGATCGCGGCACAGAACACCTGATCCGTATGGCCCTTTTCGTTGCCCTTTTCAGCGAACGGTTTGAATTCCTTCACGAGATTTCCGCTCATCGCGTCCCACAGTTTCATCGACTTGTCGAAACTCGTTGACAGGACCTGCTTGCCGTCCGTGGTCCACAATACCGAATAGATGGGGCTCGGTGCGGGTGCGATGTGCGCGTTGATCGCCTTCAGTACCGTCGCCTTCTCGACGTCGTGAAGCCGCACGATGCCGTCATGACAGGCGGTGGCCAGTTGTTTGCCGTCCGGCGACCAGGCAACCGCGTCGACGAGGTTCGGGTGCTGGAAGTTCTTGGTCGGGATCGGCGACGCGACCTTCCATTGCTTGATCGTCTTGTCGGCCGATGCCGTGAAGACTTCCCCCTTGTCCGCGATCGTCACCGCCACGGCGGGGCCGGCATGTGCGAATTGCTGCACGACCCGGCCAAATTCCTCCGGCATCGGCATGCCGGCCGTGAACGCCACGTTCCAGGCGGTCACGGAATTGTCGTCCGCCACGCCGACGAGCAACTTGGCGTCGAGGTTGAACGACAGCCCGCGAATCGGCGCGGTCGCCGGGATCGCGCCGAGTTCCTTGCCATCGGCGAAGTTGAACAGGCGGACCAATTTCTCGGCCCCACCGACCGCGATCACTTGTAAGGTCTTCGCCACCGCGATCGCCTGAACCGGTGCGAGCGCCCCTTCGAACTTTCGCTCCTCCAGACCATTGGCCGCGTTCACCAGTCGCACGACCGGGTCGTCGCCAGCGATCAGGAGGTGCGAGCCATTCGGCATCAAGGTCATGGCGCGCACTGGCTTCGTGAACGCCGGGCCAATGCGCGTGAGGGCGATCGCGTGCACTCCGCCCGTCTTGTCGGCGCTCGCCGTCACGACCAGGGGTTGATTCGGATGGAACGCCACGCCGCGCACCGGGCCGGCGTGAGCGTACGCTTGCACGAGTTGCTTGGTCGCGATGTCCCAGACGCGCGCGAGATTGTCAGCCGAGCCCGTGATGAGTCGCGTTCGATCGCCACTGAAGCCGATCGAGATCACGTCGGCCGGGTGTGCGATGGCGGCCAGCTCCTTGCCGTCGGCGAGTTGAATCACGCGGGCGTTCTTGCCGGCCGCAACGCCAATCGCCGCGAAGTCGCGACTCACGGCGAGGGCCGCGATCGGGTCCGGCGAGGCAATCGACTTCTGTTCCTTCCAGGTGGCCGCGTCCCAGAGTTTGACGTTCTTGTCGCCGCCAAACGTCAGCGCCGTCGGCCCAGCCGGGTTCAAGATCACTCCGCGCGCTCCGCCCGCGTGTGTCGGTGCGGCCGCGATGGCTGGGGTGTCCTGAATCGTAACCGCCTTGTCGTCGCCGGCCACGATCAACGTGCGACTGTCCGCGAGGAACGTAAGCGACCGAACCGGCCCCGCCGGGTCGGGCAACGTTTGCAGAACGCGGCTCGTGACCGAGTCGAAGACTTGCACACGGTTGGCGGCACCTTCGGTGAACGCGACCGCCAACTTCGCACCGCT
Organism: Gemmataceae bacterium; assembly: GCA_031363325.1. Classification (GTDB taxonomy): domain Bacteria; phylum Planctomycetota; class Planctomycetia; order Gemmatales; family Gemmataceae; genus SIAJ01. Next base: position 4,964 of record JANLUE010001183.1, on the reverse strand, counting down.
CGGCGACAGCGCGACGGCCTGGGCCGGACCGGGCAACGGGATCGAGGTGATCGCCTTGCCATCCGCCGCGTTCCAGATGTTCGCGAACTTGTCGCCGGCCGTCGCGATCTTCGACACGTCCACCAGGAACGACGCGCCGACGAGCGGGCCGGGCGTCGGGATCGCCTTCAATTCCTTGGCCGTCTTGGCGTCGAGGATTCGCAGAATTTTGTCGTCGCCGACCGCGATGATTCGATCCGACCCCCCGGTGATCGACACCTGTCGAACCGCCCCGCCGGTCTTCGCCTGAGCAACGAGGGCCGGCGACCAGAGACGCAAGGTTTTGTCGGTTGAGATCGAAACGAGTCGCTTGGCGTCGGCGTGGAACGCGACCCCGGCCGTCGAGCCCTCGTGCAGGAACACTTCCTGGAGGGCGAGGTCCGGCCCGTACACGCGAACGCGATTGTCCGCGCACGCGGCCGCGACCCGCAGGCCGTCGGCCGACAACGCGACACCTTGAACGACGGCCGGTGCGACAATCGTTCCGGCCGGCTTGTTGTCGGCGAGCGTGAACACCGCAATCGACTTGTCGCCGCCGACCGCGAGCCGCAGTCCGTCCTTGCTGATGCTCGCTGAAGTCGGCACGACCGCCAGATCGAGCTTGCCCTTCGCCGTCCAGTCGGCCGCGTTCCAGAAGCGGACTGTCTTGTCCGCGCCGGCCGAAATCAGCACGTCCCCCTTCGGCCCGAACGACAAATACGTGACCGCGCCGGCGTGGCCGGCGATGTTCTTCAGTTCCTTGCCGTCGGCGATGTTGAAGACGCGGATCGAATTGTCCGTGAGCCCCGCGACGATGGCCGCCCCGTTCGGCGTGAAGGCGACGCTCCGAGCTTCGGCCGGGAGGGGGAGCTTTTTCACTTCCTTGTCAGCGTTGCGAATCGATAGCGACTTGTCGGCCGTCGCCAGGGCGACCGTGACGTTGTCCGCCGCATAGGCGATGGCCGTGATCGGTTGACCCAGCGCGTACGCCCGCTCCGGGGCCGGGTTGGCGAGGTTCCAGACGCGGGCCTGTTTGTCGGCACACACGGTCATGACGCGATTGCCATCCGGGCTCGGCGCGAAGGCCGTCACGGCGTCCGGATGGGCGTAAGCCTTCGGCGCGACGATTGGCAAGGCCCAAACCTTTACGAAGCCATCCTCGCCGCCGCTTACGGCGAAGGTTCCGTTCGGCGCGATCGCCAACGTCGGGATCGGCCCGGCGTGGCCGGCGAGCGCGGCCGTCGCCTGGCCATTCGCCGCGTTCCATAAACGAATCGTCTCATCAACACCCGTCGATACGATCGTCGTGTTGTCGGGCGTGATCGCCGCGGCCGTGACGGCCCCCGTGTGGCCGGCGAACTGTCGCTCCGGCGTGCCGGCCGGGAAATTGATGGTACGAACCATCTTGTCCGCACCGGCGACAATGAGTCGCTTCACATCCGGACTCAGGCTCGCGCCCAGCACGCGGTCCGGTTGGGCGATCGCCTTTGACGCCACGATCGGCAGTGCCCACGAACGCAATTCGCCGTCCGTCCCGACCGTCACGAACCCGGTGCCCGCCGCGTTCAGCGAAACGCCCGTGACGGAACCGCCGTGGGCCGGTACGGAAGCGACGAGCTTGCCATCGGCCACGGTCCAGAGGTGAACTTTGCCATCGGCGCAGCCGACCGCGGCCATCGTGCCATTCGGCGAAAACGCGGCCGACGTGATCGGCCCGGTCGCGCCGGGAAGTTCCCGGACGATCTGCCCGGTGGCGACGTTCGAGAGCTTCAAGGATTTATCGGCCCCGGTCAGCGCGAACGAACCATCGGCCGAGATCGCGAGGGTCGTGATCGCGTCGGCATGAACGGGCAACGGCTTCGAGGGGACCAGCGGCAGGAGCCAGGTTTTCACGAGCCCATCGACGCCGACCGAATAAATCGCATTGCTTCCCGGAGCGATCGCAAGGCTCACGATCCCGCCGGCGTGCGCACCGATCAGGCCGAGCGACTTGCCATCGACCGCGTTCCACAAACGAATCGTCCCGTCCACGCCGCAAGTCGCGACCATGACATTGTTCGCGCTGAACGCGACCCCGGTCGCCCCGCCGGGATGGCCGGCCAATGTCGCGATTGGCTTGCCATCGACGGCCGACCAGAGCTTGATGCTGCCGTCGCTCGCCGAGCCCGCGATCATCTTGGCGTCGGCCGAGAGTGCGATCCCGGTCACGCCGGCCGTGTTGACCAGATCGCGAAGCGGAGTTGAAATCGGCACGTCCCAGACGCGGGCGAGGTTGTCAGACCCCCCCGACGCGATCTGATCGCCGAGCGGGCTGAACGCCACGCTCAACACGAGGCTCTGATGCCCGGCCGTCCCGCCAAACTCGCGAAGCTGTTTGCCCGTCGCCGCGTCCCAGAGCCGCACCGTCTTGTCGAAGCTCCCGGTGGCCAGAATCGTGCCATCCTTGTTGAACGCAGTCGAATAGATCGCCTCGGAGTGTCCCTTCAAGACGAGCTTGGGCTTCTCTTGCGCGGACACCGTGAGCAGCGCGAACAGGCCCGTGCCAAAGACAAACGCGGCAACGCGAGAAAGACGCATGGAGAAAACCTCGACGTGGGCGAGTGGCGAATGGGTGTCGGCGAACGGGCGTATGGCGGGAGAAGGGATTGTCGCGCGCGGGGAGGTGAGAGTCAACGTTGGGAGGACGAGGCGTGGCGGCGGAACTCCGGTTCCGCCGGGAAAAACGATTGCCTCCGCCAACGCGAATCGACTTGGACCTGGAACAGGCCGGTCCAACACCATCGCCCAAGCCCAACGAATCGTCCGAACGACTCGACAAGAGCAGTCGCGGCGGCATGAGCATCGTCGAGAGGCGCCTTCCTCGAGCGCTTTCGGCGCGAAGCCCGCATCGTTGTCGCGCTGGCCCAGCGACGGCGAACCACGGCCGTGCCAATCCCGTCGGCCAGTCAGCCGGCTCGCCTGATCGATCATCTCGACGAAGTCCGCCCGGCGTCGGGCTGTCGTACTTGCGAAACTTTGACCGATGGGGTTCGGAACGAGTCGGAGATGGTTGGCGATTTTACTTGACGCTGAATCAATAGCGAATCTCCACGCGCAACTCGCCGCGCCGAGCGGCACGGCGAGTCGAAGAGCCGCTACCTCTTCGGGATCACTTGATCGGGGTCCGTGTTCAGCAAGCGGCGCGATTGGTCTTCCATGTCGCGTGACGTTTCCGAAGGCGGCGACAACAAGAAAAGTGGCTTGGCCTCGGTGTTCAACTTGGCGAACGCCTGGGGGATCGCGAGTTCGATCTGTCGATCGGTCAGTTCCTTGATGAGCGCCGACCGGACCGATTCGTAGGCCACGTCCGTCCGGGCCGGGATGCTCTTCATCCGCTTGATCACAATGATTCCGCCGCCCGTATTGATCAACTCGCTCACCTGGCCATCGACCATTTTGAACGCGACTTCCTCGATCTTGGCCGTGCCCGGCCCGTTGTGTCGGCCAATCGGGTCGATCTCGCCGCCGCGGGCCGCGAGGTCGCTATTCACTTGACTTCGGGCAACTTGATCGAATTCCAGTTCCTGTTTTTCAGACCGAATCGTGCCATGAATCCGGAGCGCGTTCTTCGTTTCATCCGCCGGCCACATGATCACCTTGCAGACGATTTTTTCGCCGTACAGGTTTTCGTAAACCTTTTTCAGGTCCTCTTCCTCGAACTTCACCTGGTTGGCGCACATTTTCTGAAGCATCAGGCGCGGCTTGATCGAGTTGACGCGCCAGTTCTTCAGGTCGGTACCGTAGCGCTGCTTCAAGACTTTGGCCTCGAAATCCTTCAACGTCATGCCGAGTCGATCGCAGTCCGTTTTCACGATCGCGTCGATCTCGGGGTCCGTCACGGTCACGTTCGCCCGCTCGGCCGCGATCTCGATGATGCGTTGATTGACGAACAGTCGAACTTTTTCCTTGCCGTGGATGGCGATCAGGTACTCGCCGAAGTCTTCGCGGGTGATCGGCACGTTGCCAAACACGTAGGCGATCACGCGTTTGTCGTTCCCCGGGTTGGCGATCGCGGCCGCCGGGACGACGGCCTTGTCCCGAGCGGGCTGAGCGCCGACTGGTTCGGCCGTGGTGAACTGGGCGAGCAGGTACCCGGCGGCAAGCAAAGCGACCGCCCCGAGGACGCGGGGCGTGCGGCGAATTGGCGAACGCATGTCAAGATTCTCCGGCGGCGACGAATCGATTCGTCGGGGAAATAGCCGGTTGCGGGAAGGGGGGCAAGGTCAATCGGCGCGCCGCCCCCGCAACTCCGTCGACGAAATGTCCGCGCGGAACTCCCCCTCGTCCACGCCCGTGAACAGGTCGCGGAACTCCTCGGGTATCGTCACGCCTTCGACCGAGACGAACCGCCCGTCGCGATCGACGCGGCCGCCCACGAAGAATCGACAGCCCGCCGCGCGAATCGCGGCCAGGGCGGACTCCATTCGTCGCGGAGCGTCACCATAGTATCGTGGCTCGACGACACGCATGGCCGTGTCGGCCCCGAGGACGAACACCGTGCGGGGGAACAGCGCAGCCTTCTCGACGAACGTCGCGGCACGCGTCACGTAGATCGGCCCGTGGTCGCGGAACTGTTCGATTCGCCGAGCGACTTCGTCCGCCGACAGGTCTGGTTTGTCGACGTTCGCCACGCTCAGTTCAAAGGCGACGGCCGCGCCGTGGCGACGGGCCGCGACCTCCGCTAACTTCAAGTGGCCGTCGTGGAGGGGGTTGAACGAACCGGGGAAGAGTAGCGTCGGGCATTCGCCAACAATGGGGTGGCGAACCCACGGGACGTCGCGGCGGAGGACGGCCGCGATCGCGTCGATCATGGCACGTCGCCGAGCGATTGCTTTGCAGCCTTCAGGACGGCGGCCCGGGTGTCGACGAGCGAAGTCCCGACCGTTGCGCCGGCCGCCATGGGTGGC